>CAZNOE010000353.1:0-6391 GCA_964574525.1 uncultured Bifidobacteriaceae bacterium | reverse complement strand
GTCCGACGCCGAGCAGATTCGCTCAAAGGACCGGCACGGGGATTTTCTGCGCTCGGTAATTTGCCGCCATTGCGGGTTGGTCTGGACGGACCCGCGCCCGACGCCGGAGCAGGTCGTCGAGTTCTACGCCCACGAATATCGGCGTGACTACAAGGGCACGTATCAACCCAAACCCAAACATACCTACCGTGCGGGCAAGGTCGCGGTGGACCGTTTCCGGCGGTTGCAACCTTTCCTCAAACCAGGCGTTCGTGTGCTCGATGTCGGGGCAGGGAGTGGCGAGGTCGTTTACGTCTTGCGCGCGATGGGCTACGAGGCTTCGGGTTTTGAGCCGAACGAAGGCTACGCCCGTTTTGCCGCCGAGACGCTGCGCGTGCCGGTGCGCCAGGGCTTCTGGCAGGACGTGGCCATCGCGCCGGAGTCACAGGATGTGGTGACGATGTTTCATGTGGTCGAACACTTGGAGAGTCCGTTCGATGTGATGCGCCGGGCGCGGCAATGGCTGAGGCCACAGGGCTTGCTATTGGTGGAAGTGCCCAACGTCGAAGCGGTGTGTCAGCAACCGCACACGCAGTTTCATCGCGGCCATCTTTACCATTTCAACCTGGCCACGCTGGAGATGATGGCGCGGCGCGCGGGCTTTGCCGTCACTCACAGATCGGTGTCCTCCGACGGGGGCAACATCACAGTCATTTCGCAGAAGAGCGATGCGACACCTCCGGGGTCGGCGGCAATACCGGGCAATTACGAGCGGGTACGTTCAATTCTGCACCGGCATACGGCTTTGCGGCATCTGTTCAGCCGTTATCCTTACATTCGGCCATTCCGAAAACTCGCCGCGCGCATGGAGGAGCAGCGGAACGTGCGGTCACATCGCCCCGCCAATGAGTTGCTGGATAAGTTGATTTCAGATGCGCTTCAACAGAAGAGCGGACGCGCCTGAAGCTCACGCGGCGCGCTTGCATCTGTCCGTTGCCCAATCCGCCGGTTATCTGCTAGGGTTTTCCGCGTGACCATGAACACCAAGACCCGCCGGCGCTGGTTCGGCGCACTGTGTGTCCTGGCTGCCATTGCCATGCTCGTGGCCGGCGAGACAGTCCTCAAGGGGCGTTTGAGCGCGCTGGGATTTGTCGCGTACTGGCTGGGGTGTTTCGTGGTAACCGCGCTGGCAATCTGTGCGGCGTTGCTGGATGCGCGGGCCGTCCGAGAGGAAACACACGCCGAGCAACGCGCGTTGTTTGAGAATACGGTCCGGAAAATCCAGGAGGAAAAGGCGCGGAAGGCCCGCGACGGGGCGCGTTCAAAGTGAGTTTTTCCAGAACACCTCGACTCTTGGCGTAACAACGCATCTTTCCACATTGTATTTCGTCGGATTCCTGCTCCACTATGCGTGGATACTGTGATGAAAGCAGCGACCACCCAAGCGATCGTCAGCGAATTGCCTGACAGCCAGAAAACCGCTTTGATCAATCTGCTCGGCGACGAGGACGCGGCGGTTTACGAAGCGGTGCGGGAGAAAATTCTTTCCGGCGGGGAAGGCGCGCGGATTTGGCTGCGTCCGTACGCGTTGGACAGTAATCCCGTCCGGCGGCGGCGCGCGCAGGAAATCATCCGCCACTTCGACCGCCAATCGGCGGACAATCGCTTCCTGGGATTTTGTCTCAAGCACGGCGAAGATTTGGACCTCGAACAAGGCGCGTGGCTGCTGGCCCAAACGCAATACCCGGACATCAACGTCGAAGCTTATAAGGCGTTGCTCGATAATTTTGCCGGCGAATTGCGCCAAAGCATCACGCCGCACACCCGCGCCAATCCCCTCCTCACGCACATCAACGAATATGTGTTTGGTCACCTCGGCTTCACCGGCAACGAGGGAAATTATTACGACCCGGAGAATAGCTACCTGAATCGCGTGCTCGATCGGCGCACGGGAAATCCGATCAATCTCTGTCTGGTTTACCTGCTGCTGGCGCGGCGCCTGCGCCTGCCCGTGAGCGGCGTCGGTTTGCCGGGACATTTCCTCTGCCGTTACCAATCCACGTCCGAAGAGCTTTTTATTGACCCATTCAATCGGGGGAAACTACTGACCAAGGGCGACTGCATCCATTATCTCGTGCGCGGTAACCACGACTTGAAGGAGGAATATCTCTCGCCGGTCAGCCCCCGCCGGATTCTCGCGCGCATCTGCGGCAACCTGCATCAGATTTATGGCCGCCTTGGCCACCATGAGTCGGTCACGCGCTTCCAGCATTATCTCGTCGCGCTGGCCCGATGAATTTACGATTTGCGATTTACGATTTACGCGCCTGGCGTGAAAACTTTGTCACCCCAAAAACCAAACCTCACTCGTTATGACTCGTGAAGAAATGAAAGCTCGGACAAAGGCGTACGCCAATCGCGTCGTGAAGCTGTGCGCCGCTCTGCCGAACAATTGGATTGCGCGAATTCTTGGCGGCCAACTTTTACGCAGTGGCACGTCCGTGGGCGCGAATTATCGCGCTGTGTGCCGGGCAAAATCGAACGCGGACTTTATCCACAAGCTTCGCGTGGTCGAAGAAGAGTGTGATGAGTCACTGTTCTGGATGGAATTGCTTGTGGACAACAATCTCGTCACGGCCGCCCGTCTCCGCGATCTGATGAAGGAAGGAAACGAAATCCTCTCCATCATTGTCTCCTCGGCAAAAACCGCCCGTGCTTCGAGCCGCGCGTAAATCGTAAATCGCAAATACTTAGTCCGGCAATCCCCGCCATTGGCGCCGCGCCAGATAGGGATCAATCCGCGCCATGACAAAATAGGCCCAACGGCGTTTAAGCCGCCCCCAAAATGTCCGTGAGCGGCGCCATTCCTCCGGATCAATGCGACGGCAATGTTGGAGCGCATCGCCGAAAATCTCCCGCGCCTCGGCCGCCATCTTCGGATTTTCAAAACGAATCAGTAATTCGTAGTTGATCCCCAGGCTGCGGGGATCGAGGTTCGCGGAGCCGACATAAACGAAATCGTCCAGGACGAACAGTTTCGCGTGGAGGATTTGCGGTTCGTATTCGTAAATCTCCGCGCCTGCCTTCAGCAGCCGGCGATACAAACTCTGCCCGGCCAGTTGCGAGAGCAACACGTCGGATTTGCCGGCGAGCAACAACTGCAATCGCCCGCCCCGCCCCGCCACCCGCTGCAACATCCGGCGAAGCCGTCCCGTCGGCAGAAAATATCCGACCATGATCCGCACGTCCCGTGCGCGACCCAGATCGTTTTGCAAGGCGCGCCGAATGCGATTAAAGCCGCGGCCCGGTCCGCTCAGCAACAATTGTCCGGCCGCCGAAGTCACCGTCCGCGTGAACGCCGGACGGCGCAGGCGCGCGAAACGTTTGTGCCGGAATTCCGCCAGTGCAAACATCTCGTCGAACGATGCCGCGAGTTGCGGCACCAGCGGCCCGGTCAGGCTCAGACCCAGGTCGCGCCAGCCGCGAGTAACGCCGTCGCCTTCGTATTCAGCAGCGATGTTGAATCCGCCGACGAAGGCAACCGTGTCGTCGCACACCAGGAGCTTGCGATGATTGCGTATTCCAAATCGGTTCAGCGCGACTGGATTGAAAAAGCGCGCTTCGCCGCCCGCCGCGCGCAAGGGCCGCCAGAAGTCGTCGGATAAAGTCAGCGATCCCATGGCGTCCACGAGCACGCGCACGCGGACTCCACGTTGGCACGCGGCCACCAATGCCTCGCGAAAACGCCCGCCGAGTGGCCCGGCGCTGAAGATGTACATCTCGAGCGAAATGGATTCGCTCGCCGCGTTGATCGCCGCCAGCGTCGCGGCGAATACTTCATCGCCGTTTCGCAACCAGGTCCAGGTTGTGGCTTTTGGCGACGACATTGGCGTAAGTTTATGCGAGGGGGGCTGATTTGCAAACGCTGGGCACGACGGAGACGACGGAGCGGCGCAATTGGAAAGCTCCGCACCGTGCAAGACAGATTGCCCACTGTGCCTGATGCACTCGGTCCGCCCGCATCCATAAAGTGCAATTGTGCGGGGCCCCTTTCGGTAGTGGCCAAGCTTGGCGGCAGGATTGCGCCGCAGGTGGGCTTCGTGTAGAACGCCTCCATGCCGGGCCGGGACAAACTCTCCGAATTCACCGCATGGTGCGGATAGAACATCACCGGCGATGAAAAGGGTCGGGCGCAAATCTTCCTCGACCGGCTTTTCAAACGACATTCCTTTCCAAAGAGCTTGCGTGGAGGCCAGGGCTTTCTGTAAAACTAGCCATCAACACTTTGGTCCGTGGCAACGATGTTTGCCAGGCGGCCCTTGTGTTTCAGAAATCGGCCCCGTTCGAATTATGATCAACTCATCTCCAGTCAAGACCTGCATCCTGGCGACCGTGGTCGGCATTGGACTCGTTTTTTCGGTTGTTGCCCAACCGGCGTGGCAATGGGCCGTGCGCGGTTATAGCAGCGACAGCCATGTGTATGGTTTGGGCATCGCCACTGACGCGCAGGGGAACGTCTATGTGGCGGGCAAGTTTTACGGGACGGCCACTTTCGGCGATACGAATTCTCCGATCGCCAGTTTCGGAGATAGCGATGCTTTCCTGGCGAAGTACAGCAGTCAAGGCCAGCTACAGTGGGCAAAGAAATTCGGCGGCACGGGATACGACGCCGCCAATGCGGTGGCGGTGGATACTAACGGAAATATTTACGTCGCGGGGCGCTTTGGCGGGCCGGCTGCGTTTGGGTCGTTCACGCTCACCAACCTGTCCGCCGGGTTTACGATGAAAGTGAATCCGGCCACGACCAACGTCGTCTGGGCAAAGAGTGACGGAGCGGAATGGTTCGGTGTGGCAGCGAGTGCCGGAGGCAATTCTCATGTCGTCGGTGATGCCGTCGCATTCCAAATCGCCGGCAGCAAACTCGCCGGCCCCATCGCCCTGGCAAAATATGATTCCGGCGGTGTCCGGCAGTGGTACACGAACAGCCTCGCGCCCAATTTGAGCACCAGCGGCTCGGGCAAAGCCATTGCCGTGGACACAAATGGCAACGTGTATATCACTGGTATTTTCCGGCGCGTCGTGGAGTTTGGCGCCACGAGCCTTACCAACGCCGCTACCGCCAACAACACTCGTGACGAAATCTTCGTCGCCAAATTCAACACTGCGGGCGTGCCGCAGTGGGCCAGACGCGGTGGCGGGGAGGGCGACGACCAAGGCTTGGGCATCGGCGTGGATGGCGTGGGGAACGCCGTGGTGACGGGCTTTTGTGACAACACCAGTTCATTGAACGGCGGGACGAGTGTGTCGTTCGACATCGGCGGCTTTATTCTTCCCGGCGCGGTGGGCGGAGGTTTGGGAAACATGTTTCTGGCCCGATTCAACCCTTCCGGAACCGGCCTCTGGGCAAGGAAGCTCGCCGGCACCAGTTACGGCGCTGCGGCGGCTGTAGTTGCGTCAGGCGAAACTTATGTCGCCGGGCACTTTCGTTCCACGCCGCTCGATTTTGGCGGTGTAGCTTTGGCGAAAGATTGGTCGAATGAGGAAATCTTCGCGGTGAAGTATGACCCTCCGGGCAATGCGATGTGGGGGCGCCGTTCTTCCTCCACCGAGGTTGGTGTTCGATTCGGGCGAGCCATTGCCGTGGCGGTGGATGGATCGGTTTACGAGACCGGCGAATACTCGGGCGTGTTCCCTGTGGATTTCGACGGCACGACTCTGGGCAGCAAGAGCACCGCAGTTTCGATGTTTGTGGCGAAGCTGGCCGCGCCCTCCGCGCCGGCTCCGAGCGTGCAAAGCCTGACGCTGCTCGGCGGCGGCGTGATTCGATTGGCGGTTTCGGGCACGGCGGGGCAGTCCTATGTTATTGAGGCGTCCGGAACACCCGGCAATTTCATCACGATCGCCACGAACAGCTTGTCTGGCGGTATCCTTCAATTCGCCGATCCCGGCTGGATCGGAGCGACCGCCCGGTTCTATCGCTTGAGACTGCCCTGACCGATTCCGCGCTGCTTCGTCGTGCTTTCTGACGGCGAACAAACGCCACCGGCTTGTCACTGTCCCTCCGGTAGGAACGCCAGCGCTTTTCCGGCAACTGCCTTCCACCTGGCTATCTGAATTGCCGCCCGGCACGGCTTCCGGTACAACTCCGCCATGCCGAGTCGGGAAAAACTTTCTGAATTCACCGCGTGGTGTCAGCAGCACATCACCGGTGACGAAAAGGGGCAGGCGCAAATCTTCCTCGACCGATTATTCCAAGCCTTCGGTCAAGCCGGCTCGCTCGACGTGGGCGGGCATCCTGAATTTCGCATCCGCAAAGCCGATGAAGACGGCGGCGGTACTGCGTTCGCCGATTACGTGTGGAAACCCGTCGTGCTCATCGAAATGAAAAAGCGCGGCGAGAAGCTCGAAAAGC
>CAZNOE010000352.1:0-6396 GCA_964574525.1 uncultured Bifidobacteriaceae bacterium | reverse complement strand
AAGATGAACAAGTATTGGGGCAATTCATTTTTCCCGCCCGGCCCGGACAAAGGCGTGGCTGCTGGGCCTGGCCGCGTCATCCCGCCGTTGAACCAATGGCAATGTTGGGAATTCATGCTCGAAGCGAACTCCCCGGACAAAGCCGACGGCAAACAAACGATTTGGCTGGACGGAAAACTCGTCGGCGAATTCACCGGCATCCGCTGGCGCAACGATCCCTCGCTCAAGATCAATTGCTTCTGGCTCGAACACTACGGCTACGACAACGGCGATCCGACGAAACAATTCTGGAAGAACCAGCAGACCGTCTGGTTCGACGACGTGGTGATCGCCACGCGCTACATCGGGCCGATGACCCACCCCTGACCCCTCCAAGGAGGGGAACTGGCTTCGCACGCGCGTTTTGATTTTGTTCCCCTCCTGGGAGGGGCCATGGGGTGGGTTCTTCCGGAGACTAATTCTTGGCAACGAATCCATTGACGCGCCGCCAATGAAGCCTCATGCTGTCCGCAATTCACTTTCCAGATGAACGCCCTCCTTATGAGCGAAAGACCCAGTGCATTTTCACTTTGCACGACGGCGTGCAGATACCCCGTGTTCTTTGTCATCTCCTTTGCCTTCTCCGCGATCGGTCAGTCACCATCCTCGGTCGCTGACTCTAAAGTCCTCGCTCCGCCGGTGAGGGTGAACCGAACCCTCCCGCAGGTCGAACCGCCGAAAACGGCGCTGGAGTTTTCGGAGAAGCCGACGGCCCAGGAGTTTTTTCGTGCCCGCATTTTCGAAGAGCCGATCGTCCCGGTCGGCGGCCAGCCGGGCGCTGCCGAAAATGCCGACCTGGCTGCGGCCCTGCTTGGATACTCAAAACGCAAAGGCCCGGATGACTTCTCCAGCCTCACGGGATTTTTGGATAAGCATCCCCAATCGCCGTGGCGCGCGGCGCTGCTCACGGACTTGGGTTTGGAATACTACAACACGGCCCATTACTCGCTCGCGCTCGAAGCGTGGGAAAAAGCCTGGCCGCTGGCGAAGGACGCAACGGACATGAAGGGAAAAGCCATCGCGGACCGCGCGGCGGGTGAACTCGCGTTCATGTACGCTCGGCTGGGGCGGATGACGGAATTGGAGGCGCTCTTGAAATCCGTCGAGGGCCGGACGTTCGTCGGCGCCGCAACGGAAAAAATCGCCGGCGCGCGGGAGGGGCTTTGGAACATGCAAAACAAGCCGGAGATTTCGTTCAAGTGCGGGCCGTATGCGTTGCAGAGGATTCTTCTGTCCGATCAACGACTCCTCACGTCGTCTCCTACGAACGCGATGATGGAGATTGCCAACGCCGCCTCGACGCAGAAGGGTCTTTCGCTGCCGCAGGTGGCCGAACTCTCGAAGAAGGTGGGGCTGAATTACCAGATGGCGTTTCGCAATCCCCTCACCCCGTCCCTCTCCCCATCGGATGGGGAGAGGGTGTCCGAAGGACGGGTGAGGGGCGACTTCATCGTCCCCTCCGTCGTGCATTGGAAGGTGGGCCACTACGCGGCGATGGTGCGGCAGGAGGGCGACCGCTATCTGCTGGAAGACCCGACTTTCGGCAACACCGTTTGGGCGACGCGACAAGCACTGGAAGCCGAGGCGAGCGGTTATTTCCTGATTCCGCCGGGCGATCTTCCGCGCGGTTGGCGTAGCGTGAACACCCAGGAAGGCGCATCAGTTTGGGGCAAGGGCGTAACCACCGGCAACGACCCCGATCCACTCACGCCAGACGATGACAAGGAGCCCCAAGAGTGTCCGGGCGGTGGCGCGGGCATGGCTGTCTCCAGCGTCCACCTCATGCTCGTGAGCCTGAACATCGTGGACACACCGGTTGGCTATTCGCCGGTGAAATTCACGGTGCGATACAACCAGCGCGACGCCCGCCAGCCGGCGAACTTTACCTACTCCAACTTCGGCCCCAAGTGGACCTGCGATTGGATTTCCTACATCACCGACAACCCGTCGAACACGCTGGCGGACGTGAACTATTACGTCATGGGCGGCGGCACCCGGAGGTTCACCGGTTTCAATCCCAGCACGCAGACCTTCGCTTTCCAGCAATACGCCCAGACAAAGCTCACCCGCACGGGATCGGCCAGTTACGAAATGACCTCGCCCGACGGATCGAAACTGATTTTCGGCCAAACCGACGAGTCCATCGGCACTTCGCGGAAAATTTTCCTGACGCAGATTCTCGATCCCTTCGGCAACGCGGTCGCGCTCACCTATGACGGCGACCTGCGCATTGTCGCCATCGCCGACGCCATTGGCCAGGTCACGACGCTGACCTACGGCAACACGAACGACATTTACAAAATCACTCGCGTCACGGATCCCTTCGGGCGGTTCGCGGATTTCGCTTACGATTCGCTGGGCCGGCTGACGAACATCACCGACGTTATCGGGTTGAACTCCAGATTCATCTACACCGGCAGCGGAGACTTCATCAACTCGCTGATCACCCCCTACGGCACCAACACCTTCATTGCGACCCAAGGGGGCGGCCCGAACAGCACCAGCCGCTCGCTGGAAACCGTCTATCCCGACGGCAGCCGCGACCGCGTGGAATACACCCAGACCCCCTTCCTCATCCCTCCCCAGGATCCAAACCCTTCCGTCCCGCTTGGGATGATGACTCTCAATAACGTGCTGCACGCCCGAAACACCTACTATTGGAGCCGCACGGCTTGCGCGAGCAGTTACGGCGACTATACAAAAGCGAAGGTCTATCACTGGCTACACTCGGACTTAAACACAACGGCGGGCATTCTTGAGAGCACAAAGGAGGCTTTGGAAGGCCGCGTGTGGTATGACTATGCGGGCCAGAGCCCGGCTTTTGTTGGGTCCAGCAGCCGTCCGCTGCATGTCGGTCGTGTGCTCGATGACGGGCAGACGCAGCTTTACACCTACGCCTACGACGCATTCGGCCATGTAATCAATTCGATTGATCCGCTCGGGCGAACGTTCAGCTACGTATATGCTGCCAACGGGATTGATCTGTTGGAAGTCCGCCAGACGCGCGCCGGAAACAACGAGTTGCTCTCCCGCACGACCTACAATGCCCAGCATCTGCCGCTCACCACGATGGGCCCCGACGGCCAGACCAACACCTTCACGTACAACGCGCGCGGGCAATTGCTCACCGAAATCAATCCCAAAGGCGAAACGATCGCTTACACCTACGACACCAACGGTTACCTCATCGCCGTGGACGGGCCGCTGCCGGGAACGAACGACGTGAGCACGGCCACGTACGACGCGCTGGGCCGGATGCAGACCAAGACCGACGAGAGCGGCTACACACTGGCGTTCGAGCACGACGATATGGATCGCCTCACCAAGATCACCCATCCCGATTCCACGTTTGAACAGTTCATCTACAACCGGCTGGATGCAACGAACGTCATGGACCGCGCCGGGCGCCAGACGCTGTTCGAGTTCGACAACATACGGCAGATGAAAAAGAAAACCGACCCGCTGGGCCGTGTCACACTCTTTGACTGGTGCCGGTGCGGCTCCATCAAGAGCCTCACCGATCCAATGGGCCGCACGACGACATGGCTCACGGACGTGCAAAGCCGGCCCATCGCCAAGCAGTACGGGGACGGCTCGCAAATCAAATATGTTTACGAGAACGCCAGCAGCCGCGTGCGGCAGATGATTGACGAAAAACTACAGATCACCCTGTACACCTGGAATCTCGACGATACGCTCAAGTCCGTCGCGTATGCCAACGCCGCTGTTTCAACACCCAGCGTCAGTTACACCTACGATCCGAATTACCAACGCCGCATCTCGATGACCGATGGCACCGGGACCACCCTGTATTCGTTCAACCCCATTACCACGACTCCGACTTTGGGCGCAAATCAACTGGCGAGCGTGGATGGCCCGCTGCCCAATGACACGATCACTTACGGCTACGACGAGTTGGGCCGCCGCCATTCGACAGCCATCAATGGAGTTGCTTCAAGAATGACTTACGATGCCGCCGGACGCGTTGTGACCGCGACCAACGCGCTCGGCGCTTTCGGTTTTGCCTACGACGGCGCTTCCGGTCGCCTGTTAACAAACACCTTCCCGAATGGCCTGACCGTGGAACGTGGTTACGGCGGGAACCTCGAAGACCGGGAATTGCAGCGCATCACGCACAAGGTGGGCGGGACTCCGCTTTCCGAATTCCTCCATGGCCGCGACCTTCAGGCGAACCGAATCGTCACCTGGTCGCAGCAGGCGGGAACGCAGCCGCCCGACGTTCACACCTTCGGCTACGACGCAGCCGATCAACTATTGTCGGCGACCGTCACCAACTCGGGAAGCCTCATCAACTCGTTCGCTTACGGCTACGATCCATTGGGTAACCGTCTGACCGAGCAACTTGGCTCGACAAATTACACCGCTACTTACAACGCCCTGAATCAGATCGGCACCACGACCGCGCCGAGCGCGACGCGCACCAACGAATGGGACGCCAAAGATCGCCTTGTCGCGGTCAACGCCGGGAATCATCGCACCGAATTCACGTTCGATGGCGAGAGCCGGATGGTCAGCATCCGCCAACTGACGAACGGCGCCGAAGCCTCATTCCGCCGCTTCGTCTGGTGCGACAACGCGCTTTGCGAGGAACGCGATGCTGCCGGCGCGATCACCAAACGGTACTTTCCACATGGAATGAAGCTGGAAGCAGGGCCCAATGCTGGAAACTACTTCTACACGCGCGACCACCTTGGTTCGATCCGCGAGTTGACCGACGCTGGCGGCAACGTACGGGCGCGTTACTCCTACGACCCGTTCGGCCGCCGAACCAAACTTGCGGGAGACCTGGAAGCGGACTTCGGATTTACGGGATGGTTCATTGCTGCCGAAGCGGGACTAGCAATGGCTCGCTTCCGCGCTTACGACCCCGAACTGGGCCGCTGGCTTTCACGCGACCCGCTTCAAAAGGCCGAGTTGGAGGAAGGCGCAAACCTCTATGCCTACGTCCGAAACAATCCGATCAATGCAACGGACCCGCTCGGATTGTGCTGCGAAAAGGAGTTCAAGACTCTCCAATCCGCGATAGAGGCCAGTGTGGAGGCTTGCGGTGCAGCGCAAAAGGAGGCGGAGAGGAAATGCAAGGCAAACTATGATGCGATTGGCAAAGGTGATGTCGGCCTGCAGGGCGCGGATTATGTCTGTCGAAAGGCCTACAACGACGCCAACTTTATATGCGCGGGTTTCCAGATGCAGGTGGCTATCGCAACACTCAGGTTAATGGAATGCCTCCAGAAGGGGTGCGGCGAGCCGCCGTGCGACATTAAGTGCGAGACTAATTTCATTACCGGTGAGACCCACTGCAAAGCCCCGAAGTAAGAATGAGATTTGCCTCTGTTCAATTCATTCCAAGACGCGCAGAGAAACGCGGCGACGGAGCGCGGGCCGTTTCCGACCGCGGTGGCCCCGACCGCAGGCGGGCGCACGAACCCTCGCCGCCGTCCTCCATTGGATCGCGCGCCTACAGAGCGTCGGAACTTTCCGCTGCGTTGCAAATGGTAGGGCGCGTCACTCCGTGCGCGCCGCCTCCTGGAAGTGGGCGTCCGAACGGCGCGCACGGAGTGACGCGCCCTACCCGCCCGCGCAGTTCAGGGACGTGTTTCCCAGTTATGGCGTTCGTTCTCCTGCTCGCCACTTTCACCCACGCCCAAAACTCGCAATTCTTTTTCGACGCCAACGGAAATCTCCTCGTGCAGACGGCGGCAACCATCGCGCCGCCGCAAATCATCGGCCAGCCGCAGAACCGCGTCGTCGCCCCGGGCGAATCGGCCTCGTTCTTCGTAGTGGCAACGGACACGCGGGCGCTCACTTACCAATGGCGATTCAACGGCGTCCCCATCGGCGGGAGCGCAACCAACGACGCCGTGCTTCTGCAAAACGTCAGCACGAACAACGAAGGCGAGTATCGCGTCGTGCTCACCAATCCCTCCGGCGGCGTGACCAGTGCGCCCGCGTTTCTGATGATTGACAGCGACGCCGACGGCCTGCCCGATTCGTGGGAGCGAAGTTTTTTCAACAATCTGAACCAGAACGCCACCGCCGACTTCGACGGCGACGGCATTTCCAATCTGGCCGAGTTTTCCGACAATACCAATCCCACGAACCGCGCGTCCGCCCGCTTCCGGCTCACCGTCTTCACCGATGGCGACGGGGTGGTGGAACTTAGCCCCACGCAACCCAGTTATACCAACGGCCAAACCGTTACGCTGACCGCCACGCCCTTCGGCACCAATCTCTTTTACGGTTGGACCGGCGATATTCAAACGAGCAACAACCCCGTCGTGTTGACCATGACGAGCAACAAAACGGTGCGCGCGAATTTTCATTTTCTGCCCCTGG
>CAZNOE010000351.1:1670-6405 GCA_964574525.1 uncultured Bifidobacteriaceae bacterium | reverse complement strand
TGCTTTGGCGCGCATCCGGACGATTGCGAACTTCAGGCCGGCGGCGTGGCGGCGATGTGGGCCGCGCGGGGACACCAGGTCAAATTTGTTTCGGTGACCAGTGGCGACATTGGCCATTGGCGGGATGCGGGCGGGCCGCTGGCGCGCCGGCGAAAAGCGGAAGTGGAAGCGGCGGCCAAGGTCCTCGGCATCACGGTCGAAGTGCTGGACATCCATGACGGCGAACTGATGCCGACGTTGGAGAACCGGCGCACGATCACGCGGCTGATTCGTGAGTGGCGCGCCGACCTCGTGCTCAGCCCGCGCCCGAACGATTATCATCCCGATCACCGTTACACGAGCGTGCTGGTGCAGGATGCCGCCTTCATGGTGGCCGTGCCGTTCTTCAGTCCCGATGTGCCGCCGCTGAAGGACAACCCCGTTTTCCTTTTCTATCCCGACCGGTTCCGGAAGCCGAACCCGTTTCAACCTGACGTGCTTGTTTCCATTGACGAGGTCATCGAGAAGAAACTCGACGCGCTGGGTCTGATTGTCTCCCAGTTCTATGAGGGCGGCGCGAATGGCTCCGCTGATTTGTTGCCGAGCGATCCGGAAAAGCAAAAGGAACGTCAGCGTAAAGTGCGCGACGACCTGGGCAGGCGAAACAGTGCTTTGGCCGAACGATTCCGCACGAAGCTCGCGGACTGGTATGACGCGGATCAGGCCGCCAGAATCAAATACGTCGAGGCGTTTGAGATTTGTGAATATGGCCGCCAACCGGACAAGGCGGAACTCAAGCGGCTTTTCCCGTTCTTCGAAAAGCCTCAATGATTTTGCGTGCGCTTACTTCAGCCGCGGGCGGAGCACAAGGTTGCGATACTCGATGCTGGTGTGATCGCCTTGCAGGTAGATTGGGCCGGGGCGGCTGACGTCGGACCATAACGCGCCGCCGGTGCAGCCGGCGAGCGGCTGGTTGTCCACGATTTTCGTTCCGTTGAGAACCACGGTGACGTGGCGGTCCACGAGCTTTATGTCGAGCGTCTGCCATTCGCCCGGCGGCTTTTCAGCGGCACTAATGGGTGTGATGCGGCTGTAAATCGCGCCCATGTTGTGCGAGTCCAGCGGCTTGCCGTAAGTGTCCGACACCTGCACCTCGTAGATGCCACGGAGGTAAACGCCGCTGTTGCCGCCTTTGGCCACACGCGTCTCCAGCTTCAGATTGAAATCCTCAAACTCGCGTTCCGTCCGGAGATTGCCGAAATGCTTCCGCGGCTTGCCCTCCTCCTGCGCGGCATCATTGGCGAGCACACCGTCCTTCGCCCTCCAGCCGCTAACCGCGCCCGACTCGGTAAGCCGCCAGCCGGAAAGGTCCTTGCCGTTGAACAGCACAATGAATTCGCCGAACTTCACGGTGGTGAGGTCGGGCGCTGGCGGAAGCGGCGGCTGGCGCTTTCCGGTGAACTCCGCCTTGTCTTCGCCGATGCCATTCGCCCGCGGTTTCACGGTAACGAGCTTCAAATTGTCTCCACTGGCGTTGGCGGTGATCGTTTCAGTGATTTTGGTTTTCACAGTCTTGCCCGTGGGATCTTTGCGATCGACCGTCTCGATGCGGGTCAGCACGAGCTTGCCATTATCCACGCGTGCCGAATCGAGTGGGAAGACGCTGCCGCCGCCCCAAAGGAGGTTAGCGTGAAGTTGTCCGCCGCGCTCCTCGACGCCCAACCAGCCGGCGCCGCCTCCCGGAATCGTCAGCTCCCACGCACCGAGCCAGGGATTCTCCGCGGCGTTGGAGGCGGAAGTCATTGCGGCGAGTACGAGTGCTGCAACCAATTTGAACAAGGAGGACAGAATTGTTCGTTTCATGGTGTGCGTGTTAAGGTTTCACGTGGAGGGGCACAAGTGAAAAAGCGCGCTCGACCTTGGTAGATGAAAGTGTGAAAGCCGGTTGACTTGGTTTGTGGCCTTCCCGTTAAATGGACGGCGTCCGGGTCGCTGAATTACTTTGGAAATATGAACGCTTGCCGCTCTCTCACCGTTTTGCGCTTAGGAATCGTGTCCGCCGTCTGTGCTGCGGCTTTCGCCATCCTTGCCGCCGACAAAATCACGGTCTTCGATTCCCCGCCGGTTCCCGGCGCAAACAGCTTCTATGTGAGCAACCGTTCGCCGCTTACGCCGAGCGCGTTTGTGAAGCTGCCCATCGGCAGCATCACCCCCCGCGGCTGGTTGCGGCATCAGCTCGAATTGGAGCGCGAGGGCATGATCGGCCGGCTCAAGGAAATTTCGCCCTGGCTGGATTTTCAAAAAAGCGCGTGGGCCAATAAGGAAGGCAAAGGCGAGCGCGGCTGGGAGGAAATGCCTTACTGGCTCAAGGGCTATGGCGATCTCGGCTACGTCCTGCGCGACGATGCAATCATCGCCGAGGCGAAACGCTGGATCGAAGCGGCGATGGCGTCGCAGCGCGAGGATGGGTGGTTTGGCCCGCGCGAATTGCTCACCTCGCTGAACGGCAAGCCCGATCTCTGGCCGCACATGCTCATGCTCAACATCCTGCAGAGCTACCACGAGTTCAGCGGCGACCAGCGGGTGCTGGACGTGATGACGCGTTACATGAAGTGGGAGAATCAGCTTCCGCCCAGCGCGTTTGGCGAAGGCTACTGGCCGAAGATTCGCGCGGGCGACAACATCGAAAGTGCGTTCTGGCTTTACAACCGCACTGGTCCCGCAGAGGCGGGATGGCTGCTGGACCTCGCGAAGAAAATTCACGAGAACATGCAGCGCTGGCATGGCGGCGAGCTCAACTGGCACAACGTGAATTTCGGCCAAGGCTTCCGCGCCGGCACGGTCGCTTGGATGCTGACGAAAAACCTACAGCATCTGGAGTCAGCCGAGCACAATTATCAGACGGCGATCGGCATCTACGGCCAGTTCGCGGGCGGCACGTTCGTCGCCGACGAAGACGCGCGGCCTGGCTACATTGATCCGCGCGGCGGTTTCGAGACGTGCGGCATCGTCGAGTTCATGCACAGCTTCGAGATGCTGACGAAAATCACGGGGAATCCGGTGTGGGCGGATCGCTGCGAGGAACTCGCGTTCAACTCGCTGCCTGCGAGCATGACGCCGGATCAGAAGGGCCTGCATTACCTGACCTGCGCGAACCAGGTTCAGCTCGACCGCCATAACAAAGCGCCCGGTGTGCAAAACAGCGGCACGATGTTTTCCTACAGCCCGTTCGAGGTCTATCGCTGCTGCCAGCACAACGTCTCGCACGGCTGGCCTTACTACGCGGAGGAACTCTGGCTCGCGACGCCGGACAACGGCTTGTGCGCGGCGCTGTATGCGGCGAGCGAAGTCAGCGCGAAGGTCGGCAACGGCGTCACCGTGAAGATCACTGAGGAAACTGATTACCCGTTCAGCGAGACAATCGTGCTCAGGCTCTCCCTCTCCCCCGCAGAGGGGGAGAGGGCAGGGGTGAGGGGGCAAGCGAATATCCACAAATCCAAATTCCCGCTGTACCTCCGCGTCCCCCGCTGGTGCGACCAGCCGGCACTTAAGATCAATGGCCGCACGGCGAAGGTGAAAGCCAAACCGCTTTCGTTCATCGTTGTGGACCGCGAATGGAAGGATGGCGACGTCGTTACACTGCAACTTCCGATGAAGCTCGCCGTCCGCACGTGGTCGAAGAACAAGAATTCCGTTTCGGTGGATTACGGCCCGCTAAGCTTCGCGCTCGCGATCAAGGAGCGCTGGACGAAATACGGTGACCGCAACGCGAACTGGCCCGAATGGGAAGTCTTGCCCGAATCGTCGTGGAACTATGGTCTGGTGGTGGACGCGAAAAATCCTGATAGATCTTTTCGCGTCGAGCGCAAGCCAGGTCCGCTGTCGCCGCAGCCGTTCACGCCTGAGACGACGCCCATTTCGCTGAAAGCCAAGGCGCGCAAGATTCCCGCATGGCAAGTGGACCGGCTCAATATGGTTGCGCCGCTCCAGCAAAGTCCGGCGAAATCCAATGAACCTGTCGAAGAAATCAGGCTCGTCCCAATGGGCGCCGCGCGACTCCGCATCGCGTCGTTCCCCACCATTGGCACCGGCTCAGATGCTCACGAATGGGTCGCGCCGCCAAAGCCCAAACCAGCCGCCTACAAAGCCAGCGCCTCGCACTGCTTCGAGAGCGACACCGTGGATGCGCTGAGCGACGGCCTCGAACCGACCAACTCGAATGACCATAGCATTCCGCGCTTTACGTGGTGGCCGCGCAAAGGCAGCACGGAGTGGGTGCAATACGATTTCGATCACCCGCACAAGGTCGCACGTGTCTCGGTCTATTGGTTCGACGATACGGGGGGCGGCAGTTGTCGCGTGCCCGCGTCGTGGCGGTTGCTCTACAAATCGGGAGGCGATTGGAAACCAGTCGAGGGTGCGAACGAATATGGCGTGAAGAAAGACGCTTGGAATCGCACGCGGATTCCGGCGATTGAAACCACGGCGCTTCGCGTTGAGGTTCAACTTCAGCCGGACTTTTCCGGCGGGATTCTGGAATGGCGCCTGCCGGAGGAGGAGTGATGCGGCCATGGCTTGAGTTGTGTATGAAGAACTCAATTGAAGACGACCGCATCCGACGTAGCGCAGACTTCCATAAGCCTGCGCCACCGTGTCTGTGGTCCGTTCGCGCGGCGATCATCCTATGCGCATTCGGTGTTGCGCGTTCAATCACGGCAGGCACGGACACCTATTCCGTGACTGACTACGGCGCGAA
>CAZNOE010000351.1:0-1570 GCA_964574525.1 uncultured Bifidobacteriaceae bacterium | reverse complement strand
CTCGCGGTGGAGTTGCTCAATCCTTACAACGGTATTGATGCTTCCCGGAATGAGCGGCATCTGATTCGCGATGTGCAAGGGCAACCGCTGCGTCGCGGCATTTTCGTGGATCACATTTACGACATCGGCCGGATTGAAAACGTCCACTTCAATCCGTGGTGGAGCTTGAAGCCCAAATTGTTTCAATGGCAGCAAACGAATGGCGAGGCATTCATTTTCGGGAAGAGCGACTGGCAGTATGTGTACAACACGTTCTGTTTCGGCTACAACGTTGGCTACAAATTCATCAAAACCCAGTCCGGCGATTGCAACGGAAACTTCCTCGGCATGGGCGCGGACGATTGCTTCACGGCGTTGGAAGTCGAGGAATGCTCACGCATCGGCCTGCTGATTTCAAACGGCGAGTTCGTTTCATTTCACGGCCCTGATCCAACGATGATTCGCGTGAGCACGAACAACACCGGTAGTGTCCGCTTCGTGAATTCCGCGTTCTGGGGTCCGTGCAATCAGATCGCGAAAATCGCGGGCAAAGGAACAGTCGGGTTCAGCGATTGCACGTTTGTGCAATGGGACCGGAACAAGGAGGGCCGTCATGCATTGCAGGTCGAAGGTGGAAGTGTGATTGTCCGCGGCTGCGAGTTCGAGGAGAATAAACCGCAGATTTCGCTGAGCGAGGCGGTGAGGCGCGCGGTGATCACGGACAACCTGATCAAAGGCAAACTGCGGATCACGACTCAGAGCAAGGGCAACGTCATGCTGGGCAATAACGCGAGCGATGAGGTGAACCTTGAGTCTGGCAAAAAGTGAGGAATTGCCAAACATGTCGCAAGTCGGAGACTGTCGCACCTTCGATGCACCAACCCACCCCCAACCCCTCCGAGGAGGGGAGGAAGACAGCGGACGTGCGACGGCAGTTCCCCTCCTGGGAGGGGTCAGGGGTGGGTTCGTGGTCCCGATCCGCGATCAAAAATCATCGAAGCTTCCCATTGAGCATAAAATCTCAATCCAAGTTTTTTGGAATTCTCGTGGCTGCCTGCCTTCTCTGCAGTTGTGCCGACCAACGGCAGACTTCGCAGACTGTGCTGAAGTCCGGCCCGAGATTGCTTTTTGTCGCTACGAACGGCAACGATTCATGGTCGGGACGGCTTGCCTGGCCGAATCGCGAGGGCAGCGATGGACCGTTCGCGACGATTTCGCGTGGCTTCGTTGCGGCACGCGCGTTGCGGGCAGACAGCAGCGCGAGTCCGACAAACGCTCTGAGCGTCCTGGTTCGCGGGGGCACTTACTTCCTGAACGAACCCTTGGTGTTGAGGCCCGAGGATTCCAATCTTCGGCTTGCGGCCGCTGCCGGTGAACACCCGGTAATCAGCGGCGGGCGCAGAATTGCCGGCTGGAAGGAACTAACCATCGGCGCAAAAAAGTATTGGGCATCGGAGATTCCTGAGGCGCGCGATGGCAGGTGGTTTTTCCATGAACTATGGGTGAAGGGCGAACGCCGGACGCGGGCGCGACATCCGAACAAGGGTTACTTGAAGATCGTCAGCCTCCCGGACAAAGCCGCGGATTGGAC
>CAZNOE010000350.1:0-6419 GCA_964574525.1 uncultured Bifidobacteriaceae bacterium | reverse complement strand
GAGAGCATTTCCAGCGAACCCAGGCCGCGTTCCGCCCACCACTTTGGGTCGGCGTTCAGTTTCTCCGGCGACCACTCGCCCCAGGTCGTCGGCTTGCCGTCCTGGTCCACCAGATGATAGCCGTGGTCGAGAATGTGGTCGGTGACTCGTTTGCAGGTGGCGCGCACCGCGACCTTCTCCTCTTCGTTGGCCGCCAACTCGTAGAACAAATACCAACCGAGGTAATGGCCATCCAATTCGTCGGACGAAGTTTCACCTTTCCAATACCAGCCTTTCTCGACGGACGACTCATGCCACTCCGAATCAGAGCGCAGTGAACGTCTCGCAAACTGCGGTTCGTTCACCTGGCAAATTGCGCGCGCGGGAAATCCGGAGATGCCGGTGATGCTCTCCAGCCGCAAGAGGGCCTTCGTTGAACGTGACGCTTGGGCGTGTGCTTCCGGAGATTTCGTGACGGCGTAGCGGTAGGATTGCGAAGCAATGTAGAGCGCGGTCCATAAACCATCGTTATCGCTGATTTCCTGCATGGCGCCTTCGAGGAGGCCGGGCGACTGCAGGTGCATGATGGTCACATAACCGTGACGGCGATCACGACTCTCGAGGTCTTTCTGGTAGATCGCCGCTTTGTCGGGAAGCGTCATCTTGCGATGATGAATGTGCGTCAAACCTTTCGGCGTGCCGACCCAGACCGAGCCGTCGGCCACAGGCGCGATGGCCGTGACGCGGTCGTCCGGCAGCCAGCGCTTGCTCGCGAGATAAGTCCAGCGACCGTCTTTCCAGCGGACCAAGCCGTTGTTTGAACCGAGCCAGACAGTTCCATCCGCACCGACGGCTACTCCCGATAGGTCGAGGATTGGAAGTCCCTCGGCGCCCGTAAATGAATGCCATCCACGTTGTCCGTCGGTGAGATTCAATCCTTTGTCGGTCGCCAGCAGGAAATGGTGTTGATCGAACCGCGCCAGCGCCCGCGTGTCGGTGCTGAGTAATTCGCCGGGGCGCATTTCCAGATCGAGCCAGTATTTGCGTTTGCCCATCAAACCATAAAGGCCCGTCGCCGAAGCCACAAACACGTCTTCCGGTCCCGTCGGCAGGAAACTGCGCGGCCCTTTCATCTGGTCGTCATCCACATCGTGGATCAGTTTCCAAGTGTCGCCGCGTCGCCAGACACCGCTGGGTGCCAGCGCCCACGGAGTACCGTCTGGTTCGGCGGCGAAGGCAATCACGCTCGCAGGACTACCCGTCTCAATCTGCCACTGGCTGTTGTTCAGCGCCCACACACCGTTCGTCGCACCAGCCAGCGCGTTTGGTCCTTTCGCAGGAGCGAACAACGCCGTCACTTCGGCGGGACCTGTTTGCTTCAACCAGCGTTCGCTCTCCAGCCGGCCCACCTCCGTGCCGGCGGCGACCAGCACGACGCCATCGCGGGTGACGGCAACAGCCCGAATCTCTTCGGCGGGCAAACCATCCGCCACGGCATAGAACTTTCGGACCAGTTGGAAGTGTCTCTCCGTCTGATACGGCGCAGATCCGGACGCATCTGTTTCTGCGCTGTGCAATTCAGGCGTTTGAAGTGCGGGCAGGAGGATTGCGAACCAGCAACAGCGTCGCAGGGTTGGACCGGGATTCATGAATGCCGAGAATCCGCGGGAAACTTTGACCAGTCAAGCCGCGATCAACTGGACGCGAAAGGAAGCCTGCCTCAATCCTTGCAGGGATCAAGGCGCTTGTCGTTCCGGGCCGGAGTGCAGTCTCTTGCGACGCTGCCGGGACTGGGCCGAACCCCGATTTTGCGTGACGATTCCGCTCCGATGGTGTCGAATATTGGTGCGGCAAACCTGAAATTGGCAGCGCAACCAAGAGACGCCGGCGGAGTTTAACCGTCTTAACCTGAGCGCGCCGCGGCGACCGATTGGGCGCGCGGCTGGCCGGAAAGAATGAACAGAACCCTTGGGCGATAAGTCCATTATCCGATTGTTTCATCCATGAAAAGGGCTGCACCCAGGTGGTGGTTGCCGGTGTTGTGGTTGGCGCTCGTGCTCGCCGGCTGCACAACCAATTACTATCGCAAGTCCGCTGACCGGGAGACGTATCGCGCCATCAAGGAAAAGACGCCGCGCGTGCGCAACATGGATCCGAACTTCACCATCGAGCAGACCAATGCCGTGGCGCTCGAGGGCCTGACCATCGTCACGAACGCGCAGGATTTTCTCGGCGCGGACGGCGAGCGGGAGCGCGATGCACATGTTGTGAATCTGGAGAGTGCGCTCGCACTCGCCGTCGCGCACAGCCGCAGTTACCAGTCGCGCAAGGAACAGCTTTACCTGTCCGCCCTCTCACTCACGCTGGCGCGGCACCAATTCGCGCCGATCTTCTCGGGAAACGCGAACGTCAATTACTCCGTCGAAACCGAGCAGGCGGTCACCGTCGGCATAGATGCGATCACCGGCCAGCCCAAGATTATCGTCAGCGACAACCTCGTCGAGCAGCACCGGGTGGGCGGGTCGGGGTCGCTGAACACAAGCTGGCTGATCCGGGACGTGGGACGGATCACCACGGCGTTCACGGCGGATTTCCTGCGCTTCGTCACCGGTGATCGGAGTCTCACGACTTCTTCGCAAGTCAGCGCCACGTTCCTCCGGCCGCTGCTGCGAGACGCGGGGTTCAAGCTGCAGATCGAAACTTTGACCCAGGCTGAGCGCCAACTGCTCTATGATCTTCGGAACTTTGCGCAGTTCCGGAAGGATTTCAGCGTGCAGATCGCGACCGCCTATTATGGCGTGCTCGGAGGGCGCGACGCCGTCCGCAATAGTTTTCTGAACCTGCAGAGTTCGCGGAAAAACGCCGAGCGCACCCGGGCGCTCGCGCAGGAAGGCCGCGTCACCCAGGCCGATCTCGGCCGCCTCGAACAGCAGGAACTCTCCGCCGAGAGCACCTGGATCAACGCGATTCGCAGTTACAAGCAGGCGCTCGACAATTTCAAAATCCAACTCGGCCTGACGGTGGACGCCCACATCGTGCTCGACGACCGGGAACTGGAGGCGCTGCAAATCCACCATCCCGACCTTAGCGTGGACGATTCCCTCCAGGTGGCGCTGGCGGCGCGGCTGGATTATTTGAACTCGAAGGACCAACTGGACGACGCGGTGCGCCAGGTGGATTTGGCGGCGAATTTTCTTAAGCCGCGCGTTGACGTGACGGCGACGGTCGCGGTCAACAGCAATCCAAACGAGAACAATCGCTTCCCCCTGCCGGACGTTGACCGCTACCGGTGGAACGCGGGGTTGAACTTTGATCCTGGTCTCGACCGCAAGGCCGAGCGCAACGGCTATCGCTCCGCGCTCATCTCCCGCAACCGCGCCGCGCGCGCCATTGATCAGCAGGAGGACGAGATCAAACTCCAGGTGCGTGACAGTTGGCGCACGCTCGACCAGGCCAAGCGAAATTACGAGATCAGCGAAATCGGAGTGAAGCTCGCCGAGCGCCGCGTCGAGGAACAGGACCTTCTTGCCGAACTCGGCCGCGCCAAGGCCCTGGACCAGGTGGACGCGCAGAACTCTTTGATTGATTCAAAAAATCAGCGCACGCAGGCGCTGGTCACACACACGATTGCCCGGCTCCAGTTCTGGAACAACATGGGCATTCTTTACATCAAAGATAACGGTCAGTGGGAGGAGGTGCAGGATGCAAAAGTTCGCTAATATGATTGGATTCATTCGGCGGCAGCCGCGCTGGCGGATCATCGTCGCGCTGATAGTCGTGGCCGTCGCCGGCGTGCTCCTGTTCCGGGGCGGCGGCGGGTCAACGGCGAAGATTCCAACTTTCGCTGCGCGACGCGGGCCGCTGGAGATCACCGTGCTCGAAGGCGGCAGCCTGCAAGCGCTCGAATCCCAGGAGATCAAATGCGAGGTGCGCGTGGGTTATCAGGGCACGAAAATCTTGAAGATCGTCGAGGAGGGCTATCTCGTCACCGATGACGACGTGAAGACGAACAAGGTGCTGGTGGAACTGGACGGTTCGGATTTGCAGAAGCAGATCGTGCAGCAGGAAATCCAATACCAGTCCGCGGTGGCGAATCTCACCGACTCCCAGCAGGGCTTCGAAATCCAGTTGAACCAGAACCAGAGCGACATCAAAGCCGCGGAACAGAAAGCCCGCTTTGCCCGGATGGACTTTGACAAGTTCCTCGGCGATTCGGTGACCACGGAACTGGTCGCGCGACTGGGTTTGGACAAGCTTCTAGCACTCGCCGGCACGAACAACGTGGAAGAAACCGCTCATGCCGCGGAGGCTGCCGTTGGACAGAAGCGTCCGCAGCCAGCACCCGTCGGCGCCAAACCCGCTTTGGTTCCGACAGCGGTGACCAACGCGAGCACAGCCCAACCCCCTGTCATACCGGTGGTGGCGCGGGTTGCTCCCCGATCAACCGCGGTGGTGGCGGGCGGTTCGGACGAGGCTGTCGAACCAGTTACTGACGAACCGCCCAAGCCCGTCGCCCTCGACTTCTCGAAGTACGCCAACATGGACGTGCTGGGCGATGGCGAGGCGAAGCAGAAGCTCCGGAAATTCGACGATGATTTGCAGGTGGCGCAAAAGGAACTCGGGCAGTCCAAGGGCACTATCGAAGGCACCCGCCGCCTTTTCGACAAAGGCTTCGTCACCCGGACCGACCTGCAGCGCGACGAGATCGCGTTTGAGAACAGCCGGTTGAAGGTGCAAACCGCGGAGACGGCGCGCGACCTGTTCCTCAAATATGAATTCCCCAAGTCCGCCGAGGAATCGTTATCCAAATACGCCGAAGCCGTGCGCGAATTCGACAAAGCGCGCCGGGTGGCCATCTCGAGACTCGCGCAGGCGCGGGCCAAGTTGAGATCAGCCGAGGGCCAGCACGAGGTGCAACTCCGTCAGAAAAAGGACCTCAACGAGCAGCTCGAAAAATGCACGCTGCGCGCGCGGAAGGCCGGTCTGGTTGTTTACGGCGGCAACCGCGACGACATGATGTATTACGGTGGCGAAGAGCGGATTCGCGAAGGCGCCTCGGTCCGCGAACGCCAGGCCATCATTACCATCCCCGACACGACCCGCATGTCAGTGAACGTAAAGATCCACGAGAGCTACATCAAAAAGGTAAGGAAGGGCCTGAAGGCGCGCATCACCGTGGACGCGTTTCCCGAAGAGATTCTCACCGGCGAAGTCACCAAAGTGGGCGTGTTGCCGGATTCGCAGAACCGCTGGATGAATCCGGACATGAAAGTTTATCTGACCACGGTTGCGGTTGATGGGACTCACGAATGGGTCAAGCCCGGCATGAGCGCCAAGGTGGAAATCCTCGTGAAAAATCTGGGCGACGTCCTCTACGTCCCGGTGCAGGCAATCTCACCGAGCAACGGTAAACAGGTCTGTTACGTGGCGCACGGCTTCAAGCCGGAGCGGCGCGAAGTGGAAGTCGGCGAGTTCAACGACGAATTTATCGAAGTGAAAAACGGATTGAAGGAAGGCGAGCGTGTGCTGCTGCGTCAGGCGGGGAGTTCGGAGAAAGAGAATACGACCAAGGACAAAACCCCGCCTGAGAACGAGCCGGAAAAACCTTCCACGCCCGCTGCGCCTGCCACAGCAACTCCGAAAGCAGGCAAAGCCTGAGTCCGCGCGCTCGTACCATGCCCTCGCCGATTGTCCAGTTCGAGAGCGTTCGCAAGAACTACCAGATGGGCCTGGTCACGGTGGAAGCTTTGCGCGGTGTCACGTTCAACATCGAGGCCGGCGAATACATCAGCATCATGGGCCCGTCCGGCTGTGGCAAATCCACGTTGCTCAATTTGCTTGGCTGCCTGGATCGTCCGACCGATGGCCGTTATCTGCTCGGCGACGAGGATGTTTCGCAGATGAACGATGATTCGCTCTCGGCCGTGCGTGGCGCGAGACTTGGTTTTGTCTTCCAGTCCTACAATCTCATCCAACAACTCACCGTCGTGGAGAACATCGAGATACCGCTCTACTACCAAGGCCGTCCCGAGGGCGAAAGCCGCGACCTCGCCCGGCGTCTGGCGGCGCGCGTGGGTTTGGAGGATCGGTTCGACCACAAGCCCTTCGAGCTTTCCGGCGGCCAGCAACAACGTGTGGCGATCGCGCGCGCCCTCGTTAATGATCCGCTCGTCATCCTCGCCGACGAACCCACCGGCAATCTCGATTCTGCTTCGGGGGCGGAAATCATGAAGCTATTCGACGAACTCAACGAACAGGGTAAAACCCTTATCCTCGTCACCCACGACACCAACGTGGCCCATAACGCGCGGCGCGCCATCCGCCTGCGCGACGGCCAGATTGAAAGCGATTCCAGGCAATGAAACTCAGCCTGACGAAGTTCTCCACGCTCGCCCTCACCCCGGCCCCACTGCTGTTGAAATAAGGATTTCATGTTTAGA
>CAZNOE010000349.1:0-6432 GCA_964574525.1 uncultured Bifidobacteriaceae bacterium | reverse complement strand
GTCTTCATGCTTTACCTATCGGCCCTGTCCAAACAACCGTGCCCTCACCAAGGAGTGCGGACTTCATTAGAGATTTTGCGCCTCCCGCGAAGGTGCTGCTTGTTTCGTTTTGGCAAAGGCTAACCTTTTTTTGCCACGGAAGAATTGATTCAGGTCAAGCCCATTAGCCACGACCGCACCGGCGACACTGTCGAAGAGGGGATGCCCTCTTATTGAGTTCATGGCTGAATTCCGGGGGCGAGCCGGGGGATCGATCTCCGCCTGCGCGAAGCGTCTTGGACTGCGGTGGGTGAGGGGTGAGGGCACACACCGCTTTGGGAGCTACGTGGGCACACAGACGGCGCGCGAAGCCGCGCACACCTGTCGCTGAGTCCGCCTTGGCGAAAGCGGTGTCAGCCCCGTTCCCCGCCAGCCACCGCAGTCCAAGACACTTCGCGGGCATCGCCGGCCTGGTACGCTTCCGGCATCGGCGCCCGTAATGCCGCCAAGGTTTTTACCTGGCCGCCACATCGAGGCAGACGATGCCCGTCAGGTCCCGCGCGACTAGACGCCCGTTGGCGAAGGCCATCGGTCCCCAGGATTCATGATCTTTCAACACCTGCGCCTGGCCCAACAGATTGAAACGCGCCGGCGAGGCTTCGAGGAGACTTAATTTCCCGTTGTCATTGAGCGCATAAATGAGTCCGTCCGCCATCAGGAACGAACCCAGCCCAAAGGTACGCGACGATCCGCTCGTCCACGCGACTTTGCCGCTCAGGTCGAGGCAGACGAACTGTCCGTCGGCGCGCACGCCGTAGAGGTGGCCGTCTTTGAAAATCGGTGTGTGTTGCGTGGCGCCGAAGACTCCGGGGGCGAGGCGGAAAACCTGGCGACATGAAATTGAAACAGGTTGCTGGTTTGAATCAGCGCGGCCCCTCACCCCAGCCCTCTCCCCATCGGATGGGGAGAGGGTGGCCGAAGGCCGGGTGAGGGGTGCGTTCGTCGTGAGATGTAGCATCAGGCTGCCGGCGTTGTATCCGCCCGTGAGGAAAACTTTTCCCCCGTCCAGCGCCAATGGCGAGGGCACGGTGGCGATGCTGATTTTCCAATCGCTGGTTTCCCAAAGCAGCGCGCCGTCTCTGGCGTCCACGCCCACCACGCCGCCGCTGGCGCAATAGACGTAGAGCCGCCGGCCAGCAAAATCCATCGGCTGCACGGACGAGTGGGTCATCTTCCAATCGCGAGGATTCGGCGTCTGCCAAAGCGGCTTGCCGGTTTCGAGGTCCACCGCCAGCAACAATGCGTCCTTGCCGCCGGGCGCGAGAATGACTTTATCGCCGTCCACCAGCGGGCACTGGCCGGCATACCACTGTGGCACCGTCGCGCCGAAATCGCGGACGAGGCTGATGCTCCAGCGCAACTCGCCGGTTGCCGCATCGAGGCAGAGGACGTTGCACTTCGAGTCCAGAGCGATGACGAATTTGTCTGTCACCACCGGCACAGTGCGCGTCATGCCGTGATTGCGCTTGAGGATGAGCGGATAGGCAAAGCGCCAGATTTCCTGGCCGTCGGCGAGCGAGAGACAGCGCAAGGCGCCTTGCTTGTGGTCCCGGTCGTAGTCGAGCAGATAGACGCGACCGTTGCGAATCGCCACGCCCGCGTAACCTTCGCCCACGTCAATGGCCCACAACTCGCGCGGCGTAGCAGTGTTCCAGTCGCGCGACAGATTGGAAGCGTCAGAAGAAATTCCGTTGCGGTTCGGCCCGCGAAATTGCGGCCACGCGCCGGGCAGGTCGGCAGGATGGCCCGCGCCCGGAATAAGCTTGCCCGCCAAAACCGGATTCGCGCCGCCGCTCTCGCCGCCGGGGGCCGCGTCGGAACCCGGAAGCCGCAGTTTGAATCCCGACTCCGGATGCCAACTCCACCACAACACAATCGCCGCCAGCGCCACGAGGCCGAGCAGCAGGGGGAGTGTCGCGATGAATTTGTTTCTGTGGCCCTTCATTTTTCCCGCCATCACTCTAGCAGAAACGCTGCGACGACACAACCTTGCAAACGATGTCCGCCCACTCAGGCATCATGCAGCCGCGCTACGCCCGAAATCTTATACAAATTTCGCTCTCGCGGTGTCTGTATCAGTGATGGAAAATACGCCGAGGCCCTTATGAACAGCCAGAAACCAGATCTTTCAACGCCGCCGGAAGGCTCGGGCCGCGGCGCGCGTTGGCAGTGGTTGCTCGTCATCGCCTGTGCGCTCATCGTCGTGATTGCGATTCTTTTGCCGCGTCCGAACGCCAATTCTCCCACCTCGTCGGCTTCCACCAATGGGCTGTGGTCTGTCACCGGTGCAAATTCTCCGGGCGAACGTTCCGCTCGCCTTCTGCCGTCTCACTCGCCCGCCGGACCTGCGCCCACTGCAAAGGAAATCGTTGCCGGCAAAGTCATTCAGTTCGCTAAAAGTCGCCGCAAACTTGCCCATGCAATGGCTGAGCGTTTCAAGATTCCTGTCCCCGACGAATTCGAGCGGTTCTTTGACGCGGCGGCGGCGGGACGTTATGACGAAATGAAGGCGATTTACAAATCTCTCCGTCAACAGCGCGTGAATGGAACTGACACTGCCTGGTATGGTCCGCAATGGCGAACCATCGTCGAAACGCAGGGTGCTGCCGATGAAGCGCACGATTGGCCGGCGCAAAGACTTCTCGACTACGGCAATGCCGTGCTCGACTCGCTTCGTCCCGGAATGATTTACGCCGGTGGCACGGATCCGGGCTGCTTCATTCCCACGATGCTCAACGAAACCAGCGGCGGTGAGCGTCACATCGTTCTCACACAAAGCGCGCTCGCTGATAGCACTTATTTGGAATACCTGGGGTTCCTTTACGGCGATCAGATGACAACGCTGACGAAGGATGACAGCCAGCGCGCTTTTCAGGAATACCTCGCAGATGCACAGAAGCGTTTGCAGCACGACCTGCAATTTCCTAACGAACCGAAGCAAGTCCGCCCCGGCGAGGACATCAAGATGATCGAAAACCGTGTCCAAGTCTCTGGGCAAATGGCTGTCATTGCGATCAAAGAAAAACTTTTCCAAACTTTGATGGAGAAGAATCCGGACGCTTCCTTCGCCATCGAACAATCATTCCCATTCGAATCCACGTACGCGAATGCCACGCCGCTGGGCCCGATCATGGAACTCCGCGTTCGGGATGAACAAAACGCCCTGACCGCCGAGCGCGCCGCGCAGTCCGTGGATTACTGGCGCGCGACCGCTCAGCAGTTGCTCGCCGATCCTGAGACGCCCGACGGGTCCGATCCGCGCAAGGCTTACTCTAAACTAGTTTCGGAGCAGGCCGCTCTTCTTCTCAATCGCAACTACAATGCCCAAGCCGAGGAAGCCTTCAGAATCGCGAACGAAATCTGCCCCTCCAGTCCCGAAGTCGTGTTCCGCTATGTTGCCATGCTCATGGGACAGAACCGCGTCCAGGATGCCGTTCAAGTGGGAGAAAATGCCGTGAAAGCCGCTCCGGAGAACCAACAGTTCCGCGACCTGTTGGAGCAACTCAAGAAAGCGAAGAAGAATTGAAATGTCCGGCTAGCGAAGAAAGACGTTGCGCAACCTCATGCAAAACTCCGGTTCACAACCTTCAGCCCCGGTCGAGAATTCCGCGAGGTGTTCCGGCTGGCCGTGGTTTCTCGCCATCGCCTGCGTGCTCATCGTTCTGGTTGCGATTCTTCTGCCGCGTCCGAACGCGAACTCGCCTGCCGCTCCGGGTTCAACCAATGGGCTGTGGTCTGTCACCGGTGCAAATTCTCCGGGCGAACGATCCGCTCGCGTTCCAGGCATTCACTCGCCCGCCGGACCTGTGCTCACGGCGGCGGAAATTGTCGCTAACAAAGTCGTCCAGTTTGGCAAGAACCGGCGCAAACTCGTTCACGCGATGGCCAGACATCTCAAGGTTGAAGTACCCGACGACGTTGAACGTTTCTTTGCCGCGGTGGAGAGTGGCCGGTGGGAGGAAATTGACGCGGCGCACAACGCGCTCTTGCTTCCTGGCGAAGGCCTCAACCAGCCTCGTTCAGCGGAGCTTCATCAAATCTGGCGCACCGTTCAGGAAACGTGGGGCGCCGCACGGGAAGCCCACAACTGGCCTGCGCAAAAGCTCCTCGATTACGGCAACGCTATTCTGGATTCGCTTCGTCCGGGGATGGTTTACGTGGGCGGCACCGACCCCGGCTGCTTCATCCCGACCTTCCTCAACGAAACCAGCGAGGGCGAACGCCACATCACGCTCACCCAAAACGCGCTCGCCGATGGCACCTACCTCGATTACCTCAACTTCCTTTACGCAGATCGCCTCTCCACGCTCACACATGACGATTCCCAGCGCGCTTTCAACGATTACATCGCCGATGCTCAAAGACGCTTGGAACACGATCAACAATTCCCGAGCGAGCCGAAGCAAATCCGCCCCGGTGAAGACGCCAGGTTCGTTGACGGCAAATTTCAAGTCACCGGCCAGGTCTCGGTCATGGCGATCAACGAAAAGCTGTTTCAGATGCTTATGGAAAAGAATCCCGATGCTTCCTTCGCCATCGAACAATCATTTCCATTGGAATCCACGTACGCGAATGCCACGCCGCTGGGCCCGATCATGGAACTCCGCGTTCGGGATGAACAAAACGCCCTGACCGCCGGCCGCGCCGCGCAGTCCGTGGATTACTGGCGCACTACCGCGCAACAGTTGCTTTCCGATCCTGAGACTCCCGATGGGTCCGATCCACGCAAGGCTTACTCCAAATTGGTTTCGGAACAGGCCGCTCTCTTGCTCAATCGCAACTACACCGCAGAAGCCGAGCAAGCCTTTCGCATCGCGAACGAGATTTGTCCATCCAGTCCCGAGGCCGTATTTCGCTACGTCAACCTGCTGATGGGACAGAACCGCTTTCAGGATGCCGTTCAAGTGGGAGAAAGTGCTGTGAAAGCCGCTCCAGAGAACCAACAGTTCCGCGACCTGTTGGAGCAACTTAAGAAAGCGAAGAAGAAATAGCCGATCAGGCCCGCCAACCGCTTCGTCGGCTCTCGAAAGAGCGACGCAATGAAACGAAACGCATTTGGCGTCAGTTGCGCCTGAATCCTGACCCCTGACACGTCGCACCTGACACTTTATCTCTACCGTCTCCGCCGTCCCGGAGCGAAATGATACCCGCCATGAACGCGCACCCCTCGCGCCCCGCCTGAGTAGCCGCGCGATTGGCCGCCGGGTTTATCCTCTTCGAACAGCGCCGTGTAGCGGTAGTCGAATTTTTCCAGCTTCACGCGCGGAACTTTCTGGCTGATGAACCGCTCGATGGCCATGACGTGCTTGGAATCCTCCGCCACCATCAGTGTGAAGGCGTCACCTTTCGCTTCCGCGCGGCCGGTGCGGCCAATGCGGTGAATGTAATCCTCCGGATGCTGTGGCACGTCGTAATTGATCACGTGGCTCACATCCGCGATGTCGAGTCCGCGCGAGGCGATGTCCGTGGCCACGAGCACCTCGAAGCGGCCATCGCGAAAACCGCGCAATGCCTGTTCGCGTTCCTTTTGAGTGCGATTCGAGTGCAGCACGGCAACGGCGTGGTTGTTTCGCTTCAGCACTTGCGCGACCCGGTCCGCGCCGTGTTTGGTCCGGCAGAAGACGATGACGGACTCGTAATTAACCTGTTCGAGCAACGCCAGCAGCAAGTCCACCTTCTGCATGTCCGCCACCGGATAGATGACGTGCTTGACGGTCTCTGCCGGTGTGCGCCGCGCGCCGATTTCGATGGTCTGCGGGTCTTTCATCGCCCACTGGATCAGGGTTTCAATCTGCGGCGGAATCGTTGCGGAAAACAACATTGACTGCCGTTGCCGCGGACATCGCTCGATGATCCGTTTCACGTCGGGCAGGAAGCCCATGTCCAGCATCCGGTCGGCTTCGTCGAGGACGAGATGGGTGACCTTGTCGAGCCGGCAGGTGCCACGCCCCAAGTGATCGAGCAAACGGCCGGGCGTGGCCACGAGGACGTCAACGCCACGCTTGAGATCATCCAGTTGCCGGCCATAACCCACGCCGCCAAAGACCACCGCGACCTGCATGTCCGTGAAGCGCGCGAAATCGCGCATGGCCGTCTCCACCTGCGCGGCCAGCTCGCGCGTGGGCTCCAGGATCAACAGACGCGTGTAGGGCTGGTGCCGTTCCAGTCGCGTGAGAATCGGCAACGCGAACGCCGCGGTCTTGCCCGTACCGGTCTGGGCGCTGCCAATAACGTCCTGGCCGGCCATGATCAAAGGAATGGCCCGGAGTTGAATGGGTGTCGGTTCGACATAGCCCATCGCCTTGACGCCTTCCAAAACGGCGGGCGACAGACCAAATTTGGTAAAAGCCATGTGCCAGTATGGTGACCCGCGGGACAAATGTCGAATGCGGA
>CAZNOE010000348.1:0-6442 GCA_964574525.1 uncultured Bifidobacteriaceae bacterium | reverse complement strand
GCGCGGGCGCGCAGTCCCGTAGGCGCGGCGGGTTTGTTCCAGCTCATGCCGGCAACGGCAAAACGCTACGGACTGCGCGGCTGGCCGCTCGATCAGCGCTATCAAGCCGAGCCTAGCGCGCGCGCCGCGGCGAAATATTTAAGGCAGCTTCACGGTCAGTTTGATGATTGGCCGCTGGCTGTCGCGGCGTACAACGCGGGCGAAGGCACGGTGCAGCGGTTGCTGGACCGTTACAACACACGGAGCTTCGACGGCATCGCCACTCACCTGCCAGCGGAAACGCAGATGTACGTGCCGAAGGTGGAGGCGACGCTGCTGCGGCGCGAGGGAGTGAAGCTGGCGCAACTCGGCGCACCGGCGTTAAAGCGTTGAAGCGTTAAAACGTGAAAGGTGAAACGTGGGCGCTGCGCCGAACTCCGGACGTTTTAACGTTTTTAACGCTTCAACGTCTTAACGTCCGGCCAGAGTCAACCCACGCTTGCCAAGCCTCGACCCGTTTTGTCTAATCCGCGCGTGCTACAGCAGCAGACGCTCAATCGGCCGGCGAGTTTTGCCGGCACCGGTTTGCACAGCGGCAACCGCGTGAACATGACTTTCCTCCCGGCGGCGCCCGGCTCGGGCATCCGTTTCCGGCGCGTGGACCTCGAAGGCAAACCTGAAGTCGAGGCACGTATCGAAAATGTCTCCGAAACCAATCGCTCCACCACGCTGGCCAAGGGCAACATCAAGGTCCACACCGTCGAACACGTGCTCGCCGCGTTCGCGGGCTACGGCATTGACAACGCGATCATCGAGTTGGACGCGAACGAGCCGCCCATCGGCGACGGCAGCGCGCGGGAGTTTTGCAAAATGATCCAGTCGGCGGGCGTCGTGCCGCAAAACGAGAAGCGCGAGCCGTACTCCGTCAGCGAACCGATTGAGCTGGAAATGGGCGAGACGGTCATGTCGCTGTTTCCGGGCGAAGGATTCAAGATCACCTGCACCAGCGCGGATAAGAATGGCCGCTTCACGCAGTTTTACAGCACGGACGTAACGCCGAAAGCCTGGGAGAACGAACTGTCGAACGCGCGCACGTTTTGTTTTTACGAGGAGATCGAGTTCCTCATCCGCAACGGCCTCATCAAGGGCGGCAGTCTGGAAAACGCCGTGGTAATCCGCGACGATGCCGTGCTGACGACCGAGCCGTTGCGCTACGCCGACGAATTCGTCCGCCACAAGATGCTGGACATCCTGGGCGACCTTTCGCTTTTGGGCCGGCCCATTCACGGTCATCTCATTGCGGTCAAGCCCAACCACGCGGCGAATTGCGAACTGGTGCGGCATATCGTCTCTCAGATGCGCTCGCCGCTGCGCGCCGCGCAAACTTTTGCGCCGCCGGCGGCGCGATTGGCCGCGCCGGGTGAAGGTCCGGCGGATGAAACCACCGCGGCGACCGGAGGGCTCAGCAGTGAGGAAGTGATGAAGGTGTTGCCACACCGCTTTCCCTTCCTGATGGTGGACAAAATCATCAAGATCGAAGGTGACCACATCGTCGGCGTCAAAAACGTGAGCATCAACGAGCCGTTTTTCCAGGGACATTTCCCCGGGCATCCGATCATGCCGGGCGTGCTGCAACTCGAAGCCATCGCGCAAGTGGCCGGCATCCTGATGATGAAGCGCGTCCAGGCGGGGCACCAAATCGCCTACTTCATGTCCGCCGAAGACGTGAAATGGCGCAAGCCGGTTTTGCCCGGCGACGTATTGGTGATTGATGTCGAGTTGACCAAAGCGCGCGGCAAGATTGGCAAAGCCAAAGGCGTTTGCAAAGTGGGCAATGAAATTGTGAGCGAGGCCAACGTCACGTTCATGCTTCAAGAAGGGTGATGCGATTGCGGATTGCGGATTGCGGATTGCGGATTGCGGATTGAAACCCAATACGCGGAACATGCTTATGAATCCTGAGGAATTCAAGAAACGAACAAAAGCGTTTGCCGTTCGGATCATTAGACTCGTGGACAGCCTGCCAAGGTCCCGCTCGACGAACGTGATCGCGAACCAACTGATGCGGAGCGGCACGTCTGTTGGCGCCAACTATCGGGCAGTGTACCGCGCAAAATCGAAGGCGGATTTCATTTCGAAACTCGGCAACGTGGAAGAGGAGTGCGACGAAACTATTTATTGGATGGAGTTGTTGATCGAGTCTGGCAAGATGAAGGCATCGAGGCTTTCCTCGCTGATGAAAGAGGCCGACGAGATTCTTTCCATGATCGTTGCATCCTCGACCACGGCGCGGGCTCGCAAATAATCTGCAATCCGCAATCTGCAATCCGCAATCCTGATGATTCATCCCTCGGCCATCATCCATCCCAACGCTCGCGTCGGCGCGGATTGCGAGATTGGCCCGTATTGTGTCGTCGGCGAGCACGTTGAATTGGGTGAGCGTTGCCGGTTGCATTCGCACGTTGTCATTGATGGACGCACACGCCTTGGCCGCGAGAATGAAATTTTTCCCTTCGCCAGCATTGGACTCAAAACGCAGGACCTGAAATGGAAGGGCGGCCTGACGCGCACGGAAATCGGCGACCGCAACACGTTCCGCGAATACGTCACCGTCAACAGCGCGACGGGCGACGGTGAGGCTACCGTTATCGGTTCGGACAACCACATCCTTGCCTACTGCCATGTCGCGCACAACGTCACGCTCGGCAGCCACATCATCATGTCGAACGTCGCGACGCTGGCGGGACATGTTGCGGTCGAGGATTACGCGGTGATCGGTGGGCTGGCGGCGGTTCACCAGTTTTGCCGCGTCGGCAAGCTGGCGATGATTGGCGGCTGCTCGAAAGTCGTGCAGGACATTCCGCCGTACATGATCGGCGACGGCAATCCCGCCGAGACGCGGACGATCAACAAAGTCGGCATGGATCGAAACGGCGTCTCCGAAGAGGCGCAGACGGCGTTGCGCCAGGCTTACAAGTTACTTTTTCGCGAGGGCCTGACGATTCCGAACGCACTGACGAAGATTGAAAAGGAATTGCCGCCCCTTCCGGAGATTCAGCACCTGGTGAAATTCGTGCGTACCAGCGAGCGCGGCATCAGCAAGTGATTGCTGAGAGATGGAAATGGAAAAGGCCCTTCCCCCGCTCACGCCCGGCACGCTTTACCTCGTTGCCACTCCCATCGGCAACCTGGAGGACATTACGTTGCGGGCGCTGCGCGTGTTGCGCGAGTGCGACGTGGTGGCGGCGGAAGATACGCGGCGTACGGGGCAACTGCTCAAGCACTTTGGAATATCGAAGCCGCTGCTCAGCTATTTCCAATTCAATGAAGCAAAGCGTAGCGAGGAAATCATTGAGCGGTTGCGGCGCGGAGAAAAGGTCGCGCTGGTGACGGACGCGGGCAGCCCCGGCATCAGCGATCCAGGCGAACGGGTGGTGAAGGCCGCGATTGCCGGCGGCCTGCGCGTCGAATCCGTGCCCGGCCCGTGTGCGTTGGTCGCGGCGCTCACGGCGAGCGGATTGCCGGCGGATGAGTTTCATTTCATCGGCTTCCTGCCGCATAAATCCGGTCAGCGGCGCAACAAGCTGGAAGCGTTGAAAAGTTTTGCGGGAACGCTCGTGCTCTACGAGTCGCCGTATCGGGTCGAGAAACTGCTGGGTGAGTTGAACGAAGTTTTCCCGGAGCGCAGCGTGGTGCTGGCGCGCGAGTTGACGAAGAAGTTCGAGGAATTTCGGCGCGGAAGTCCGGCAGAGTTGCTTGCGATGACGCGGCAGCGCTCGCTTAAGGGCGAGTTCGTGGTGATGGTTGGTCCAGGATAAACCTGAAGCGCCGCTCTCTGGATCGCGAGTTCTCCGCGAGTTCTCCACGCTTGCAAGGCCACCAAGTGATACCTATGCTCGCTGGCCAACGAGCTATGAACAACTCACATCGCTTCAAACTCTTCCTCATGATGGTGCTGGAATTTTTCATCTGGGGTGCGTGGCTGCCGTTGATCTTCGGCTACCTGCCCAGCCTCGGATTCACTCCAGCAGAACAGTCGTGGATTCTCAATGCCTTTCCCATCGCTGCGATTGTCGGCATGTTTTTCAGCAATCAGTACGCGGACCGGCATTTTGCGGCGGAAAAGTTTCTGGCTTTTAGTCACTTTGTCGGTGGGTTGGCGATTCTGTCCCTGGCCTGGCTGCACTCCTTCTGGCCGTTCTTCACCCTGATGCTCCTGCATTGCTTGTTGTACGTGCCGACGATTTCCATCACCAACTCCATCGCCTTCGCGGCCATGAAGGACGCGCAAAAGGAATTCGGCATCGTGCGCATGGGCGGGACGATCGGCTGGATTCTGGCCGCGTGGCCGTTCGTGTTCATCCTGGTGGATTACGACAAAGTCCACGCCGCCGACCCGCATGGCCTCAAGGAATGGCTCGGAGCGGTGCTGGCCAATCCGTTGACGGGCGAAGCGGCGAAGGCGGGCGCACGCTGGACTTACATCGTGGCGGGCATCGCTTCCCTGGTGCTGGCGGCCTTCAGCTTTGTCCTGCCGCACACGCCGCCGAAGAAAGCGGTCGCGGGTGCCGTTGAAAAACTGGCGTGGCTCGAAGCCGTGAAGCTCCTGAAGCATCCCTTTGTGCTCATCCTGTGGCTGGTCACGCTGGTGGATTCGTTCGTGCATAATTGTTACTTCAACTGGACGGGTGTGTTCCTAGGCACCGCGAAGGAAGCCGGCGGCGTGGGCATTCCCGGCAACTGGATCATGCCGGTGATGAGCGTGGGCCAGATTGCGGAAATCCTCACGATGTTCGTCCTCGGCGCCACGCTCAAGAACTTCGGCTGGCGCACGACCATGATCTTCGGCATTCTCGGCCACGCGGCGCGATTCGCAGTGTATGCCTTCTTCCCGCAAGTCGCCGGATTGATCATCGTGGTGCAAATACTCCACGGCATCTGCTATGCGTTCTTCTTCGCGACGGTTTACATTTTTGTGGACGCCTACTTCCCGAAGGACGCCCGCGCCAGCGCGCAGGGTCTCTTCAACGTAATGATCCTTGGCATCGGCGCGCTGCTGGCCAACTCCATCTGCCCCTGGCTGATGCAGGCCAAATTCACGGACCCCATCACGAAGGTGATCGATTTCCACGGCTTGTTCCTCGTGCCGATGATCTCGGCCATTGCCGCCGCCGTGGCACTGGCGTTGTTCTTCCATCCACCGAAGACAGCACAACCAACGGAAGGGGCGGCGGCGCCGGTGAATTGAAAGATTTCGCGTAAGAATCCTCCTCGTCCTCGTCCTCATCCTCCTGCTCGAAACCCGAAAAACAAGCGAGGACGAGGACGAGAACGAGGACGAGGACGAATTGAAGCTAATTGTCCCTGACTAACCGAAGTGAAAATCAGCAAAGCCGTCATCACCGTCGCGGGCCGTGACCAGCGCAATCTGCCGCTGCAAACGTTGGTGGATCGCGACGGCCAGACCAAATCGGCCCTCATGATTTTGCTGGAGGAAGTGCTCCAAGCCGGGATCGAGGAAATCGGACTCGTGATTGCGCCTGGCGACCGCAGCGCATTCACGGCCGCAGTGGGTCCGCATGTCAACCGCCTGCATTTCATCGAGCAATCCGCCCCGCTCGGCTACGGTCATGCCGTCTTGTGCGCGCACGTGTTCACGAAGTCCGAGCCGTTCATGCTGCTTGTGGGCGATCATCTCTACGTCGCGAAGGGCGAGAAGCCTTGCGCCAAACAGTTGGTTGAAATCGCGGAGGCGGAGTTGTGCGCCGTGTCGGCCGTGCAAGCCACGCATGAAAGCAAGCTGCCCTACTACGGCGCGGTCAGTGCGCGCCGCTTGCAAGGACGCGCCGGGCTGTATCAAGTGGACCAGGTGATCGAGAAACCAACCCCGACCGTCGCCGAGCAAAAGCTCATTGTCCCCGGCTTGCGCGCCGGCCACTACCTCTGCTTCTTCGGAATGCACGTCTTGACGCCCAGCATGATGGACATTCTCGAAGAACTCGTGCATCAGGCGCAGGGCGCCGCGGGCGTGCATCTGACACATGCGCTTGGCAAAACCGCGGCGCGCGAGCGCTATCTCGCCTGCGAGTTGCAGGGCCGCCGCTACGACATCGGTGTGAAATATGGCCTGTTGACCGCGCAACTGGCGCTGGCCCTCAGCGGCCCGGATCGGGACGAAATCCTCACTCATCTGGTCGAACTACTGGCGCAGGCATAAAGTGAAAACTGAACGACTTGAAAACGCGCGGACGTTGTTTCTCCCTCTCCCCGTCGGACGGGGAGAGGGCTGGGGTGAGGGGAAAGGGGCGTCGGCACGGGTTCGAATTGTCACAGTGGTCCCCGCAACCCCTCACCCTGACCCTCTCCCCTTCCGAAGGGGAGAGGGAATCCGTTTCAGGTTGTGTTCGATTCCATCGTCTTGCCAGTAACGCATGCCCGGCAAACTTGTTTCCATCATCACGTC
>CAZNOE010000347.1:0-6459 GCA_964574525.1 uncultured Bifidobacteriaceae bacterium | reverse complement strand
GCACCCTTCATCCCCTCAGCACCTCCCGCCGGACCCTGAGACCTGAACAGTTACAGGAAATCAAGGTCAAGGTCCACACCAAGGCCGGCGAAAAGGAAATCGGCGGCTACGAAGTCTATTTCGTGGCGAAGGGAATGTTCGATGTGAAGAGTGCGCATGATCGTTTTCCGCGCAAGAGCAGCCCCACCGACGAAAAGATCCTGTGTCCGGGAGGATATGCGATGTGGGTGCGCAGGAACGGAGTCACCGGTGAGCCGATCACCCTGCGCATCGGCGGACACGGCGAAACCCATATCGAAGTCGAGATTGACGTGCCGGCCGAATAGCAAAAATGCCGAATGGTTCCTGTCGCAATACAACATGGCGCGGGACAGCCGCAACGAAGCGAGGAATTCATTTTGCTTCGGCTGCATCGCTCGCCACGCGCATGGGGAATAAATCCCCCGCCCTGCCAGGCGCGTGCCTTTTTACGGGCAAACTTCTTGTAACCGACAATGGCGGCGCGTTCTGAACTTGAAAAATGGTTGCAGCAAAGCCGCAAAAGCTGGCTCGTGCTGACGCAAGGCACGTTATGGCTGTGTGGGATCTTCGGTGGCTTCCTGCTGCCGCCGCCGGTGGGAATCCTGGCCAGCGACGAAAAAGTCTGGCTGCGGCTTGGCCAATTCATCGTCGGAGTTCTCGTGGGATTGGTCTTCCTGGCCACACGTCGGTGGAAGCAACCCCGCCACTCACTTAAGTGGGGCGCCTCGGCGCTTCTATTCCTGGTCTTCGCTGTCGCAGCCTTTTTCCTCTACCAACAACTGACGCTGGGGTGGACCGGAATTTATGCGAAGGAAAGAGTCGTTGTCGGCTCGGTCTTCACGCCACAAGGAAACGCATATACGAAGGCAAACCCAGATGTCTCCCGTGATGCCTTGATTGATGATTTCACTGGCGTGACTGAAAACATCTGGACGCGCGAGTCCATCAACCAACGGCGACTGATCCTCGCGGCCACCTACGTGGGCTGTCTCCCCCTGTTCACGATCTGTCTCATGTCCGTGGTGCAGGCCATTCAATGCGGTGCTGGAACGCAGAGGCGCAGGGCAAGATGACGCTGGCGGATTCAGCACTCATCCGCCTGCCGGCCGAAACGCTGGATTGTCCGTGCAGCCGGGTGCAAATCATGCGGCGACAACACCTCGGGGCACGAAGCGATCAAGCTGCACGGCCTTTCGGCGGACCTCGCGCTGGCGAATTTCAGAAAATGAATAGCGTCGAAGTTTCGCTTGTAATCCGCGCACGAACTGGAAAAGCTGGAGGAGAACCGAAAACAGGGGACTTCAGAATGGGAAACCAAAACCACATCTGGGCGTTCGATCTCGGCAAAGGCTCGATTGGCAAAGCCGCCCGCAGCGGCAACGTCGTTCTTCACAAGGCCTCGCTGCTTATCACCGCTGCATTTGCGCAAAACAAAACCGGCGAGGATTGCCCCCGCCGGTCTTGTTTAAAAAACGCTTTTGATCAGGTGTATCCGCATGGCGGATAGGGAACCAGTTTGCGTTATCTAACTTTGTCTTGATTCCAATTTAGACTCAGATACCCAACCAGACCGGACCATGAAAGCCAAGCAAAAAAATACCACCGCAACTGGAGCCGCCAAATTACTCGCGTTTGATGTCGGCCACAGTTCCATCGGCTGGGCCGTCCTTCAACCAACCGGACAGAAATCTGCACGAGCTCTATCAATTAACATTCTCGGCTGTGGCGCGGTGACATATCGGGCGGATGATTGCCTTGCCAGTGCGCGGCGCGCTTACCGCCGGCAACGAAGGCATATCCGCTCCACCAGACAACGCATCGCGCGTCTGAAGGTTTTGCTGAAGCAGCTTGGCGTTCTGAATGAAACCCAACTCAACAAACCCGGTTGCGCGTGGCCTTGGCTTTTGTCCGCACGGGTTTTGGCTGGAGGGAAATTGCTCACATGGCCGGAACTTTGGGATGTGCTTCGTTGGTATGCTCACAATCGCGGTTATGACGGAAACCGACGCTGGAGTGCCGCCGAAGCCAACGCACAAGATGAAGATTCAGAGAAAGAAGCCAATGCGCGCTCTCTGATGGGCAAGCACAACGCGCAAAACATGGCGGAAACAGTCTGCAAAGAACTCGGCCTTGATCCCAAAGGCAAAACGAAATCCTCCATGAAGCGATTCAAGGGTTTGAACGCGGCTTTCCCCCGTGAAATCGTCGAGCGTGAAGTCCGTCAGCTTTTGAAAGCGCACTCGGGCAAATTACCCAAAGTTGATGCCAACCTCGAGCGGGCGTTGTTAGGCAAGGACAACCAAGACAAGCTGGCTTGGCAAGCAATCCCCTGCCCTGAATTAAAATTGCCCAAGCGTTACCAGGGCGGACTTCTTTTCGGCCAACTCGTACCGCGCTTTGACAATCGCATCATCTCCACCTGCCCGATTAGTGGCGAAAAAGTCCCGTCACGTAATTGCCCGGAGTTCCTCAATTTCCGGTGGGCGATGCAATTGGCAAATGTGCAAGCCGCCCGGTTCGGCGAACAAAAACTGTCGCCGCTCAAACCTCAAGAACGCGTAGAGCTTGATAAACAGATGCGCGCAGTTGGCGGCATGACCGCAGAAGAATTCAAGAAAGCCGTCCGCTCTACAACGAGCGCTATCCGTGACAACCTCGACACGATGCTCATGCACCCGGATGCTAAGGAAGCCTTGTTGCTTGATCCTGTGCAAAAGCTGATTTGCTCCGACGATCTTGCGCCGTTCTGGAAATTGCTACCGGACCGCCTGCAAAAACGACTACGCGGCAAATGGCGGCACGGCAAAGTCTTCACCCTCGCTCAAATCCGTTCTCAACTTGAAGCACTTGGCGATGTCGGCGGCTTCGATGTGGAATTGCAGAACCAACTCGACACCCGCAACACCAAGACCAGGAAAAAAGACAAACAGGCCACTCGGGAAGAATTGCTGCAAAAGCATTTCCCCACCAAGCTACTCAGAATGGATGGCCGCGCCGCCTTTGCCCGGCATCTACTCAAACAAGCATACACCGAAGTTCTCGCCGGGAAGCACCCGAAAGAAGAAGGCAACTGTCTGTTCCTCAGCGAAGAAATCCGCAAGAAACAGCAAGACCTCAAAATTGCCGAGCAGACCAACAACCATCTTGTTCGGCACCGCCTTTTGATTTTAGAGCGATTGGTTGGCGACATCGTCAAGGAATACGCCGGTGGCGACAAAGGACAGATCGGCAAAGCCGTTATTGAAGTGAATCGCGACTTACGGGAAATGTCCGGCAAGACCAACTATGAAAAACAGCAGGATTTGAACAACCGAGTTAAGAACCACCAAGCCGTGTCGGATAAACTCGAAAAAGCTTTCGCCGAGGAAGGAAAACGTATCCCCGTTACTGCGGGTCTTATCCGCAAAGCACGCATCGCTGATGATTTGGGTTGGAAATGTCCCTACACCGGTCAGGACTATGAACCAAAACAATTGGTCAGCCGTTTCGTGGACAAGGACCACATTGTTCCGTATTCGCAACGCGCTTCGGATTCGCTCGATTCATTGGTCATTACATTCGGGGCGATCAACAAGTGGAAAAGCAACCGCACTGCGTGGCAGTTCGTTGAACAGGAGCAAGGCAAACCCGTACCCGACATGCCAAACCTGTCCATCATGAGCCTGACGCGCTACAGACAATTTGTCGAGAGCCTGGATGTTCGGGGCAGCCATGACGATGACAAGCAACGCAAGAAACGGCGCAAAGCACTGATGCTGCTTCCAAAATATGAGGAAAAGAGTTTCGTCCCGCGCGACCTGACCCAAACCTCGCAACTCGTCCGCCTCGGTGCGCAAATTTTATGCAACGTTTTGCCCCACTTAAAACAAAACGATGTCGTTTCTCTGCCCGGCTCTGTCACAGGCTCAGTTCGCAAGGCGTGGAAAGTCCTCGGCTGTTTGAGCCTCGCCAACCCGCAAGTGCTGGATGAAGACGGCAACGTCAAAACTAAAACCGAGATTCGCGACATCACTCACTTACACCACGCGCTTGATGCGTGCGTGCTGGGTCTAGCATCCCATTTTATTCCTAACAGTGGTCAAGTGTGGGAACTCATCGTTAAGCGCAATCCAAACGATACGGAGAAAAAGCAACTGGTCGCTTTGAACGTCTTTGGGTTCGGCAAAGATAACCGGTTTGAAATGCGCGATCTCGACGACCGACTCAAAGAACAAATCCGCCAACGCCTCGGCGAAAAGCGGGTGGTGCAACATATTCCAGCGCGGATGGAGGGCTTGCGCGTAGAGCAAAACACGTGGCGAGTTGTTTCCATCAAGGACGGCCAGGCGACCATTCAGCAGCGCATTCGACAAGCTGACGGCTCGCGACCCCTCAAACGCACCGAAGAAAAGACCGGAAAACTTCTCGGACTCGAACCCGGAAAACTTTTGGCTAACAAAGGCGTACTCGTTATCCCCGATAATTTCGGCGTGGCACTCGATCCGCAGCCGACAATTATTCCATTCCAGAAAGTTTGGCCGCGATTGCAGAAACTGAAAAAGACAAACGGCGGAAAGATGCCGCGCATCATCCGGAATGGACAAATCATTCGCGTGCCAAGCGGTAAGAATTTCAAGGGAGTTTGGAAAGTATTCTCCGCCAAAAACAATACTACTGGTATGGCACTGGATATTGGTTCGGCGGACGTAGTGCGCCTCAAAAATAAGACGGAAGGCCACAAGATCAATGTCCGCCTGGCAACCCTGATTGCCGATGGTCTCGAAATCATAAAGACCCCGCTCACAGGGGTCACTGGATGTCCTGGCACATCATCGGCATAGACAGGGGGATATGACGGCACGAAAGCGGCTAATTCTGGCTCATCAGGACGGACCAGAATGTCTTACCACATTGTCAGTATTGACAGCGCGAATTGCTCGCTCAGTTGCCGGGACGGGCAGTTGACGTGCAAGACCGCCGAAGGCGAGCGCAAGCTGCCGCTGGAGGATGTTGCGTCCATTATCATCACGAGTTTTTCGGCATCCATTCACAGCAATCTTTTTCTTGAAGCCGCCAAGCATGGTGTTGCGCTCATCATTTGCGAATCGTTCAAGCCGGTTAGCCTCGTCCTCCCCGCCAATCGCTCGACGGACACAATTCTTTCCCGCGCCATGCTCACCCTTACGCCACGCGCTCGCGCGCATCTGTGGCAGAAGACCGTTGACGCCAAGTGCCAGAGCCAATTCGCGCTCGCGGAACATATCGCGGCGAAAGACAAATGGCTGGAGGGGCTGCGCGAATCCGCTTATGGCAGAAAGCCGCACAAGGAATCTATTTGCGCTAAGATGTTCTGGCAGATTTTTGGCCGTAGCCTCAACGATGAAGAATTCGTTCGCGACCGTGCGAGGGGCGGCCTGAATCATTTGTTGAACTACGGTTACGCTGTATTGCTCTCAACCGTATTGCAGAAACTCTTTGGCGTGGGCCTTGATCCGACCTTCGGTGTTTCCCACGTTGCACGAGAGCGCAGCACGCCGCTAGCTTACGATTTGATGGAGCCATTTCGTCCCTGTGTGGACTGGCGCGTCATCCAGTGGGTCAAACAGCATCCCGAAATCAAGGAATGGGAAGTCACGAAGGAATTTCGCAAATGGGTTACGGGCTTTCCGTTGGAGCGCATGGACTATCTCGAGCTGACGTTGGAAATCCAAGGAATTATTGAAGGCGTGGTGCGTGGCTTCCGTCGCGCCGTGGTGGAGAATCAACCGCGCTATTACAAACCGTGGACACCGAAAAATACAAAATGGGCTGGCTAGTCGTCGCATTTGATCTGCCAGTGGGAACGAAGAAGCAGCGCAAAGCCGCGACCGACTTCCGCAATTACCTCATTGATGACGGTTATCAAATGATGCAGTTCAGTGTTTATGTGCGAGCGTGCGTTTCCTTCGCACGCCAGGAAACCCACGTTGACCGGCTCAAGAAAAACCTCCCGCCGGAAGGAAGTGTGCGCGGCATCTTTGTGACACGAGCGCAATGGGAACGCTCTTATGTCATCGAAGGTTCGCCTGCAACCGAATCGGAAGCCGAGGATATGCCGGAACAGATTCAGCTTTGGTGACGGAAGCGGCGCAAACTCAGCGGCTTTCGCCCACCTAGTTTGCGCCCCCCGTCTTTGGAATCAAGGCAAAGCAAGCTCTACGACACTATGGCGGGCGTCGGCAGTTTGCGCCCCCCGTCTTTGGAATCAAGGCAAAGCAGAATAAATGTGACTCCAAAAATCCTGAAAGTTTGCGCCCCCCGTCTTTGGAATCAAGGCAAAGCCGCGAACGGCACGTCATGCCCCGTCCGGGCAGTTTGCGCCCCCCGTCTTTGGAATCAAGGCAAAGCCGATCTTTCAAAGCAATATTTCCAGTGGTTAGTTTGCGCCCCCCGTCTTTGGAATCAAGGCAAAGCCGTTAG
>CAZNOE010000346.1:0-6463 GCA_964574525.1 uncultured Bifidobacteriaceae bacterium | reverse complement strand
TTGCGGCTGTTCTTCCCAACCGGTATGCCGATATCAATGCCGGGCAGGATGCGGCACTTGCCGTGCACGCCGGCGAGGGCGCGCTGCGTCTCGCGGAAGACATAGTCAGGCGAGAGACCGGCAGTAGCGAGTTCGCTGAGATTCTTTTCCTCGGCGTAGTTCAGCAGGTGATCGTTGAAGAGTTTCAGGTCATCCTTGGGCACATCGCGGAAAACCGTCGAGCCGATGTTGTCCATGAAGTGCGCGTAGCGTTCGCCGCCGCAGTTGTTATAGATAACCACTTTCAGGAAATCGGCTTTCGTGGCAAGGTCGTCGTAGCGGCGCGTCGCGCGGAATATCGGGTTGAACGAGTTCACGTGCTCGATGTGAAAGCCGACTTGCAAGTCCCGGCGGACGGATTTCACCGCGGCGTTGACCTCGGCGAGCACCTGATGTTTGCCAACATCAAAGAGCCGATCCCACGCGATGATTTCCGGATACTCCACCAGCAGCCGCCACCACTCGACGAAATAACCATCGCTCGGACGCTGGCCCTTGAGCGCCGCCTGCACGAATTGATCCAGCTTCGTGTAGCCTTCGCGGGTGCGCGCGAAATCAATGCCGCGGTCCTTGGCCGCCTTCAGGTGATGTTCGCAAAAGCACGTCACGCGCGACGACGCAATGCTCTGCGAATGGCTCGCGCCGACGGCATTCAACAGCGGGCCGTTGCGCTCGTTGAAAAACAGGATGCCGTCAACGTCGTAGGACTTGCACAGGTCAGTGGCGAGGCCGGTCCAAAACGCACGCACATCGGGATGAAAAAGGCAGAGCGTGCCGGTGCGGCGGCCTTGCAGGTCCACCTCGGTGACCTCCTTCACGCCGGGCACGTCGGAGCGGAAGACATCTTCGATGGAGCAGAATAGTTTCATCCCACGTTTCCGCGCGGCGGGCAGGACTTCTTTGACGATGTCCAGATCGCCATGTTCGGGCGCGCGGGTTTGCTTCAGCGCCGTGTTTTTGTAAAACTCGGGATGCGGCGTGGCGTAGTTGCCGCCGTGAAAGGTTTTCTCGTCCGACTCCTGTTTGCCGTGATCGGGAAAAGGCTGGCCGGGGATTTGCCGCCCGGCCAGCCCGCGGCCGTAGGTGAACGTGGTGAGGAAGATGGTGTTCACCGCGCCTTTGCTCTGAAGAATGTCGAGCGTCTGCTCGGTGCCCTCATCCACAAACGAAACCGCCCCCACCTGAATGCCAACAGTCCTACCGATGCGTGGCGGTTCCGCTGCCGTGGCGGTGGCGAGGCCCGCCAGCGGAACGGCCGCGGCCAACGCGGTGAAACCGGCGCTGCTTTTGATGAACTCCCGTCTGGGAATCTGTGGGGCAGGTGTTAGTGTGTTCATGCCGATTCTCGTATTTTAGGCAAGCCGCCTTGTCCAACCAAGCCGGATTGAGCTTGGCAAAGTGGATACCGCCGCCAACGCCGGGGTGGCTTTCAGGAATTGGCGCCAGTTCATTGAGGGCTGCGGTGTGCGATTCCTCAGCGTTGGAGCTTCACGATCACGTAGGGAGTTTCCTTGTTCAAATCCGGATGGATTCTGCCGTTCCCACGTTGGTCCATCACCTCGATGAAATACATCGCATCCCACGTTGGCGTGAGGTGCTCGGCCGGAATCACCGCGCGATACTGGTCTGCGTTCCCGGTGGAGAGCATGGGAAGCGTGTGATAATCCTGGTGCTGGTTCACGCTGCGATAGCGTAGGCGCACCCATTTGACCCCGGAAGGATCACGCACCTCGGCGGTGACCGTCAAAGGTTTGCCCACCGACGCGGTGGTCATGGGTCGGTGAACCACCGCCGGCGGCTCATGATCTCCAGCGGCGGCAGCGGTGGTGTATCGAGGTGCGTGCTTGATTTCACCGCTGGGACGGAACTCGCTTCGTTGCCGCTCCAGCGAGATGAGTCCTTTCTCCAATGCGGTCAGTTCATCCTTCCAATGGCCGCACAAACTGGCACCGCGCACGCCCATCATGAGGTCTTCGTTGTAGAAGTCCCCGGCGGCACCAACGAGTTGCCGCCAGGCCTTGATCGCACTCCGCTCGGACGCGATGGCGTCGTCAAGCGCCTGGGGGTCTCGCGTCCGCTCGAACAGGCGGTAGCTCACGGCGGCGGGAATTCGCCTTGCGTGGTAGAGCGCGAGGTTGGCCAGAATCTTCAGGTCAATGATCGTCGAGTCGAATTCCTTGTTTCGTTGAGTGCCGCTGCGCCTTTCGGCTTCGGCGATCTGGGCGTTGAGGTCGGCGGCGGTCCGCGCGAACCACCGGCTGTTTTCGGCGGGCCGCGTCTTCGCCGTCTCACCGCCTTCGAGCAACATCTGCGCTTCCTCATCGAAATTGGCGAACTGCCCGATGTCGCTGCCTTCAGCCTTGGCATAGGCGGGCAAATCTCCGAGCCGCTGCTTCTCCGCCCAGCCGCGCGTCATCGGGAAGGCGCTGTAGGGATAGCACGAGGCGACGATGCGCGGCAAAACCCAGCTCGCCTGGTGCAACGCCTTCTCGACAAAGGGCGCGGCGTCCTTGCCAAAATGTTTTTCGAACTCCCGCTGCCAGACTTCCGGCGGCGTGTTCGGATTGTAACCCACGCGCCCGAACGCCTGGAAGAAGTGCCAGTAGCGTTCGAACTCGTAGTCGTAATAGCGATGAGACGATGCGAGCAGATCGAACGGTTTCGCGTCATGCGGCTGCGCCTCCATTTTCGTGCAAAGAGGTTCGTTCACCTCGAAGCCATCGCCATCATAGAGGTGCGTGCTTTCGGCGAAGCGCCTCGCATAATCCGGATCGCCCCACAGGAGCACGCGCGCGGTCCCGCCGTTCCATAGGCGCCAGTGCATTTTGTAGGTCTGCGGATAACGGAGCATGTCCGCATAGCCGTGACGGCGGTCGAACTGGTTCTGCTTGTTGATGTGCGTGGGATGAAACGGCAGGCCCATCTGTTCCATCCAGTATTTGGTGGTGATCCGGAATGGGATTCCAACTTCCGCGGCGCTCTGGATGACCGAGTCGGGAAGTCCCTTGGCCCGCAGATCCAGGCGCAAGGCCGGGGCCGCTTGCTTCATCATTTGAAACACGTCGCGCCAAAAGCCTTCTTGTTCGCCTTTCTTGAGGCCCGATTCGTCGTGCATCCGGAACTGGATGGCATCCAGAGCGGGCACCCGCCGCACGAACTCAGCCAGAGCGGCCTTGGTGTAAGGCACGAGGTTTTCACCGGTCACGCCCCACACCAGGCCCGGAACGGGTTTCTTCGTCGCGTCGTCGGCTCCGGGAATGCCTCCACCCTGCACTCCGCCGCGATAGATGTGATCCCAGATGCCGACGGTTGTCTTCACGCCGCGGTCGTGCGCCATCTGGATGAGCCGATTCAGCGCGGCGAGATTGCGTCGCTGCTGTTCGGGCGTGATGCCCACCATCCGCACGTCGGGAAATCCGTCCACGTCGAAGAAATAGGGATAACACGGCGCGAGGAAGCCGCCGTTCTCATAGCCGAAGATGACCGCAAGCGAGTTGAAGCGATTCTGCGCCAGCACGTCGAGATACCTGGCCCAGTAAGCCTCGTCGTAGAACCGGCTTTCCCAATAGGCGCGGTTGAAGGTGTAGAGGGACAAGGCGCGTTCGGGTGTGAACGGCTTTTCCTGCGCGTCGCGAACCTCACCGAACAAGTCCTCCCCCGACTTCGCCCAGCCCACGCGGTCTGCCACGTCCAGCAACGCATACATCAGTCCTCGCGCGTCGGCGCCGGCCACCAGCACGATGGTAGTGCCCCCGCGATTGAATTTCCGGATGAGTAAAGATTCGGGCTCCGAATGGGGCGTGAGCCGCAAATCAGAAATGAGCTTTGCCGCTTCGCCGGGGACGGATGTGAGTCCGGCCACAACCACCGTCCTACCCGTGGCATTCTGCAACAAGCTCACATTCTCCAACCGCACACCTTTTTGCTGAAGCGCCAGGGTCAGTTTGCTTAAACCGTGCTGGACGGGCTTCGCTGTGGCATCCCCAGCCACCAACGACACCGTCCCGGCCGTGGCTGCGAAAGCGAGGGGGGAGGAGAACGTAAGAAAGCCGACGAGGCCAGCAACGACCGCAAGCGTTTGCTTCATTTCGGTTAGATGGAATGGACGATTCTTCAATGCGCCGGCGCCCCTCCTGGCTACGGATCCAACGGATTGAACAAGACAGTGGGCAATCCTGCCGGAGTTAACTTGCGTCGTTCATTATGTCCATCGAGAAATACGACGGTCGTCCCTCCCTGGTGCCGCTTGTCATCGGCATGGATCATTCGTGGTGCCGCATTCTTGCGTCCCGCCTTGTCGAAACTCGTTTGCGTGAGATTCCAAATGTCCCACTCGCCGAAGCCCCTGGGCGTGAGTGGAGTTCCCGGGCTGATGTTGATTTCGGTCATGTAAAGGATGCTCGATGGACCGCCCGGCGCTTGTGTCAGTTTGGAGGCGTCAATCGCGCCGGAGTACGTTCGGGTTTGCGCATAGCGCGCCCAGTCAACGGAATTGATCGTGTAATGCAACACGAAAATGTCCACGCCCGGCCGCTTTACCTCGCGAATCGAGGGACAATGGTAAATGGGCATCCGGTCATAAACTGTGTAAAGGTAGTTGGCATCCTGCTCACTGCTCCGGGGAATCTCGGGGCCGCCGACGTACTTGGAAAACTTATTGGCGAAGAACATGTAGGAGCCGAACGTGTCCCGCGGAATCCAATCCTGATAGTCCATACAGTACAGGTAGGTCGCCTGGCCGAGATTGCGGAGATTGTTGTGGCATTGAATCGTTTGAGCCTTCGCCTTGGACTTGGCCAGCGTCGGCAGGAGCATCGCCGCCAGGATGGCGATGATCGCAATCACCACCAGCAACTCAATCAAAGTGAAGGCGCGTCGCATTAACGTGTGCTTTCGTTCCCGAGCATCTCTTCGCAACGAAGGGCCTATGCCGACCGCGCGCCGGATTTGGCGCGCCAGTCGGACGCGAACAGTTCCAACGGTCCTCATCCTATGGGATGCTGACCCGATAGAACTTCCTGGCCGCACTGGCCGGCACGACATGACCACTGGGGTCAGCGCCGGGAACAGGCGTCCAAGGCCCGGTGACTTCATCGGCTTGCAGCAATCTGCCGATTCCCAACGGCACGTTCCAGGAAATTGTGACGTTGCCGCCCGAGGAGGCGATGTTTATCAGCGCTTGCGGTGTTGCGTCGGTGGCTGGAGTCTCAACCGGACCGACGACCGTCAGCGGAGAGAAGAGGACGGTCGTGTTAGTGGTCAGGAGGATCTTGTCCACAGATGTCGAGTCTTCGCGCATCCAGATATTAAAGGTGTGCAAACCGGCGGTGGGCACGTTTACGGCGGCGAAGCGCGTGGCGATATCGGCGTCCCGCGTCCAGTTCCATGGGCTCGCTGGTCCGGACGCACCACCCCAACCGGTGGCACCGCCACTGTTCCCGATACGGTAATTCTCCACGTCAGGACTGGCGCCATCGAGTCCGATATGGCATGAATTAGCGCCGCCGACCAGGTCGTTGCCTCGCAGCCAGACGCGCCAGATCCCAGCCACAGGGAAGTTGATGCAGTAATCCAGCCGCGGGGACGCGCCCGGATCGGTGTGGATGGGCTGATTGATAGCTGCGGTCGTTTCGGGCAAGGCTTGCATGTAGGCATTGCCGGAGATTGCGCCGCTTCCGGCCGGCCCGGTTTTGAAAACCCAAGTGTGGCCGTCGGCTGACGGAATAACGGCGTCGAAGTTTTCTGCCTCGGCCACCACCTGGCCACCGACGGCGGCTCGTCCGCCATTCAGTCTAATCAATGCCTTCGCGCCGCCCGCCGCGACGCCGGCCAGGTCTCTCACGGCGCCGGCCGTCAGAAGATAAAAATTGCCGTCCAAGAGCGGAGCGTCCGTCTCCAGCGTGGCGGTCCTGCCGTCGCCTCCCAACGTGGCCAGAGTGACACGAATTGTTCCACCCGTGATGGTGTAGTTGTTGGTGTTCTGGGCTGAGGTTGAATCCAACAACTCATTGAACACCACACTCACGGTCGTCAGTGACAGGCAACCTCTCGTAGCTGAAACGATGAGCGGTGGTGTGATGTCATTGGTCACCGTGACGGTGGCCGGAGTGCTGGTCGCGCTAGCGCCGGGGACAGTCGCGAGGACCCGGAACTGGGCGCCATTGTCGGCCAGTGTAACGAACGCGGTGTAATCCGCGCCGTTTGCGCCAATGGCATTGATGTTCGTGAAGCCACCAATGCCGTTGCCCTTCTGCCACTGATAACCGATCTCGGAGTTCGGCACGACGGAAGCCGTAGCCACCACACTGAACGAGACCGTGTGATTTGCGTCAATGGAGGTGTTCTGCGGTTGTTGCGTTATAGCCACCGAAGCGCCCGGAATCACAGTGTCGCTCAAGTTCTGGAACAGGACGCGGTTGGTTCG
>CAZNOE010000345.1:0-6482 GCA_964574525.1 uncultured Bifidobacteriaceae bacterium | reverse complement strand
AGATGCTCGAAGAGGCCAAGCGCCGCGACCATCGCAAGATCGGCGCGGAGATGGGCCTCTACGTGATTGACACCGAATACGTCGGGCCGGGGCTGCCGCTTTGGTTGCCGAAAGGAACGGCCATCGTGGAGGAACTGGAAAAGCTCGCGAAGGAAACCGAATTCGCCGCCGGTTACGTGCGTGTGAAAACGCCGCACATCGCGAAGGAAAAAATGTATCTCACCAGCGGGCATCTTCCGGTGCTGTATGCGGAGTCAATGTTTCCGCCGATGGAAATGGACGAACATCGCGAGGAACGCAAAAAGATCGAAGCGCGAATCGCTGAACTGGAAAAAATCTTGCAGGACTATGCGAAGAAAATTGCCGAACGCAAATCCGGCGGCTGAAAGAGACGGCGTGACACCGGTCGCCTGAATTCGTATAACTCCGGCGTCCAAGCTCAAAGCAATTATGGCCCTGACCCAAGCAGAAGCGGATGCCTTGCTCCAAATGCCAAAGGAGTTTGTTGAGGTTACACCGCTGGAATTTCCAAATTCTCAGGCCCTGTGCTACGTGCGGGAACTTCGGTCTGTGGATCGCCGGGAACAATTCCTGTTTGATTTTGAACGTGGCAACCGAAACCGCGCACGCCTGAAATACCAAACGCGCGGCAGGAAGGTTCTCATCTTAGCTCGCTTGGATTTGAATGGTCCTGCCCATCGGAATCCGCCGAACGCGCCCCATCGTCCGGGCGTGCGCTTCGCGTGTCCGCATTTCCATCGCTACATCGAGGGTTTCGAGGACAAAGTGGCTTTCGAGCCTGCCGATGTTCCCGGATTGTCCATGCGCGACTTGACCAACGGCGTAATTTGTCTGGAAGACTTTTTGAAATACTGCGCCGTGCAAAGCGTGCCCAACATCCAATTGACGGTATGAACCGCGCCGAATGTGAACGCTTGATCGCCGACTACCTGCGCTGGCTGAAGGAAGGATTGCAGGTCAGCGAGCTTCAAGGCTCATGCCGTATCGCCACGCCGTTCGTTGACCGCCACAACGACGAGATCGAAATCTACGTCGAGAGGCGCAACGGTGGACTCCTTCTCACCGATGACGGCTACACCATCGCTGACCTTGCTTCGTCGGGTATGGCGTTCGGCACGGACAAGCGCAAGGCGCATCTGACGGCGATACTGAACGGCTTTGGCGTCCGTCAGGAAGGCGAGGAACTTCAAGTTCACGCCACGCCGCAAGACTTCCCGCAGAAGAAACACAATCTTGTTCAAGCCATGCTTGCCGTGAACGACATGTTCGTCATGGGTGAGGAGCATGTGCTGTCGCTGTTCAAGGAAGACGTGGCGAAGTTTTTGGAGACAAATCAGATTCCGGTCTTCCCCGATTTCAAACTAAGCGGGCGCAGCGGCTTCGACCACAAGTTCGATTTCGGATTGCCCAAGACTCAACGCCGGCCGCAGCGCGTCATCCGGGCAATCAACGATCTCACCAAAGACCAGGCATTGTCTTTTGCGTTCGCCGTGGCAGATGTGCGGGTGCTGCGGGCAGAACCGTTGGTCGCGTTTACTTTCGTGAACGACGTTGAGCATCCGCCAAACGAAGACAACCTGGCAGCCATCAAAGCCTACGAAATCGAACCGCTGATGTGGTCAAAACGGCAGGATGTTTTACCGCTGCTGAATGGGCATTAACCAAAGGCTTTGCGACCGCACGTAAAACTTGTAATACAACACTCAATGCCGGAACATCTGACAAACACGGAACGCTACTGCGTGACACTTCTCTTGGGCGCGTTTGGCGGGATAACTCTGGAGGGGGTCAAATGACCGGAATACTTATCTTCGTCATCGTTTCACTTGCCCTTGCGTGGTTTTTTTCACCGGCTTCCAAGAGCAGAAGAAAATAAAGACGATTCATGACTACCTCATCTTTGGCAGCAATATGCCGCCCGAGTTTTTCACATGGACGCTCTTCGCCACGAATGTTTCGTTGTCTTCGATTTTCATCGGTTTGGCCGCGGCTGGCTACGTTTACGGTTACGCTTCTCTTTGGATAGTCGTGTCGTGGTGTGCGGGGGTATTTGTCTTTTGGCGTTTCTACAATCGCGTTTTCGATTTTTTCCAGCGCGGCAAGACACTTCACGAGTTTCTCCAAATCAAATATCAGTCCGCCGATCTCCGCCAAGTCGCTGCATTCTTCACAATCGTAGCGTTCGTTTCAACCGTGGGCATTGAGTTTTACGCCGGGTTTGTACTGCTGTCAGCTTTTGGTTTGCCAATCGAATCAAAACTGTCTCTTGTGCTCCTCATGGCTTTGCTGTGCATTTTCTACTCGGCACTCGGTGGCTTTCGTAGCGTTGCACGAACAAACCGGGATCAATCCTACCTCATCATTTTAGGCGCGGGCGTCTTGGTGCTGGGTTTGTTCCTAGCCCGGAAGCAACTTTTTAAGGCAGGCTCTTCCCTTCCCGAGTGGAGTCTCGCAGACGCCAATGGCTTCGTATCAAATCCGACAGCCATCTTCGGTTTCTTCATGTTGTTTTTGCCATTCCTTATCTCGGCGATGGACTCTTGGCAGCGGTGTGCAGCGCTTTCCAAGAGACCAGACGCGAAAGCCGTTGTGCGGAAGGGACTGCTGCTTGGCACGATTGGATTCGTGTTCATCTACACGATTCCAATCCTCTTCGGGATTTCTGCCCTAAGCGGGGCTTTTGGCGCAAAGCTCGCCCAGAATGATGTCCTGTTTACCACCATCTTTGCAGTGTTTGGACAGCTATCCCCAATTCTGCGGGCCATTGCGCTTGCAGCCATACTTCTGTGCTTCGTTGCCGCAATGCTTTCCACAGCATCTACATTACTCGTGACAGCCGTTTACTCTCTTATTTACGACATCTTGGCTGTTCGAAGGGGCATGGATCTCGATAACCTTTCCGACCAGCAACACAAAAAGCTCATCGGCGTTTCTCAAATCTGGGTTATGATTTTCGGTTTTGCAGCTACGGGCATTTGTTTTCTCGGCCTCAGCTTACAGGATCTTATCTTTGCTTTCTTTTCCGCTCAGATCGTGATTGCAGTTCCACTCTTCGTTGCGGCGTACTGGCCGCGATTTGCTGAAGGCAGAGCTGTCAGTGCCATTGCATGTCTCTGCTGCGGTTTCTGCGCGCCGATTGCGCTGGTAATCGCCTCAAAGCTGACCAATGACCAACAACTGAAGGAGGTTGCCCCAATCGCAGGCTTTGCTCTCGGAAGTTTGAGCTTTCTATTTCTTTCACCAATCAAACGACAGGAGGCGCACCGATGAACGACTTGCATGACGGCTGCATTTACGTAACCACAGCCACCGGCGGGTTACTATTCACTCTGTTTTCGATTATTCGAACACAGTATCAACTCGACTCGTCGGGTAAATGCTCGTTGCAGGGAGAGAATGTCACAACACATTTGAGTCAACGCTGTGGGAAGTTGTTGATATCTGAGGATGTATCTCGGTTCGCCAAGGATTTCAACACACTGATTGTTCCATTCGAGTGGTATTGCCTGACGAGTTCGCGCGGCCTGTACCTTCGGCTGACTGTTGGAAAGCACGGCGAACTCCATAGTCGAATGCGTTCACTGTGGTTCATCTTTGGCGTTTCATCCTCCCTGCTGGTACTGGACTTTTTCAGGTTTGCATTTGAACCGAATATCCGCTTTTTCCCTCTCGGCGTGTTCGTGCTGCAATCCCTTTTTTTAATCGCCGTGATCTTCTTTGCAGCAACACACCTGAATGTTGCGAAAGCCATCCAAGCGCCATTCTTGGCCGACGAAAAACCTGCGCCACCAAAGAAACCAGATTCGGACGGGACGGCACAGACCCCCGCTGCGCCTGCGGACAGCAAGCCGAGTGGGCCTCCACCCTCAGCGAAAGGAGATTGACATGACACAACCAGAATATCTGTTGCCAGTGTTGGCGTGCGGTTTGGCTGGATTCGCAACAAAATATATCGACGAGGTCAGGGATGAACATTATTTGGGAGGGAGTTTTGTCCATCGGGCGACGCTCGCCTGTACCTTGGCGATCACTGCTGGCTCACTATTTCCATCGGCCCGTTTGTTCTTTGCGAGCATAACCATTGGGTGCTTTTTCAGTAGGAAGTTGGACATCCCAGAGTTCAAGTGGCTCGGATTATTGGCTTTGGTTGCATCGGCATTGTGGAATGCCACGACCTTGATACAGGACAATTTGCTCGGCTTGCTAAGTTGGAGCGCAATTGCTTATTGCGACGAGCAAATGAACAAAGTTTCAAATGACCTACAGAATCGATTTCTGAAGAATTTATTCTACTTGAAACCGCTCTACGTTGTCGGCTGCGGAATTGGCGTGGTTCTGGGCTTGGTTGACACAGCGTTGCTGGTTTGCGTGATTGCATTCGATTCGAGCTACGCGGCCATCGCTTTATCTAAGAATTGGATCAAACGGATCGACCCCATTAAAGTCCGGACCTCTGGCACACCGGTGTAATCGGCTCTCCTCGTCGAAAATTTGAAGTTCCTTTGCGTGGCGCGCGACGCTATTTTGGTCGCGATGTCTGCCATCACGAAATCCGAAGAGTTCGATTTGATTGAACAAGCCGTCAAGGCCGGCACTGCGCCGGCGGAGATTGTTGCCACTTTCAACGAATTGTCCACGTTGCGCGCGGAATTGAAAAAACTCGGCGAGCCGGAAAGTTATTACCTCAAAGCCATGAACTGTCCGCATCATCACCGCATTTTTGCGGCTGAGCCGCGCAGTTATCGCGATTTGCCGTTGCGCCTCGCGGAATACGGCACGAACTACCGCTACGAGCAGAGCGGCGAGTTGTTCGGCCTCATGCGCGTGCGCTCGCTCAACATGAACGACGCGCACATCTATTGCACGCCGGAGCAGTTCGCCGCCGAGTTCAACGCGGTGAACGAAATGTATCTGAAGTATTTCAAGATTTTCGGCATCGAGAAATACGTCATGCGCTTCAGCACGCACGACCCGTCGCGCCTGACCGGCGACAAGGCCAAGTTCGTCAACGAACCGGCGCTGTGGAAGCAGACCGAAGACATGGTCCGCGACACGCTGAAGAATTCGGGCATCCCTTACGTGGAAGTGCCGAACGAAGCGGCGTTCTACGGCCCGAAGATTGACGTGCAGGTCTGGAGCGTCATCGGCCGCGAATTCACGCTGGCGACCAACCAGGTGGATTTCGCCGTGCCCAAGCGCTTCGGCCTCGTCTATCGCGACCGCGACAACACCGAGAAGACGCCATTGTGCATCCACCGCGCGCCGCTCGGCACACACGAACGCTTCATCGGCTTCCTCATCGAACATTACGCCGGCAACTTCCCCCTCTGGCTCGCGCCGGAACAGGTGCGCGTGCTGACGATTGGCGATGATCCGAAACTGCTCGATTACGCGAAAGGCATCCTCAACGAACTGCGCTCGCAGATGATTCGCGCCGAAGCCGACTTCCGCACCGACCCCATCAAAGCCAAGATCGCCGACGCCGAACAAGCGAAAGTCCACACCATGCTCGTGATCGGCGGTCGCGATCTGGAAGCGGGCGCGGTCAGCGTCCGTCTCCACGGCAAAGGCCCGCAAGGCGCGAAGTCGAAGGGCGAAGTGGTGGCGGACATTCTCGCGGCGCTTAAGGAGCGGAGAGCGGGCTGAACAGCTAACTATCAATTGTCTATCAATGAGGAAAACACCCGCTGCGGCTGCGGAAAGCGGCGAACTCTTCGGCCTCGTGCGCTCGCTCAACCTGAACGACGCGCACAGCGACTGCCAGCCGGAGAATTTGCCGCCGAGTTCAACGCGGTGAACGAGATGTACGCCAAAGCCATCGTGAAGGAACCCCGCGCGAACATGCGACGGTTCAAGATCCCAAGAACCGTTAACGTCTGCGCCCGGCTACGGTCCGGCAACCAAGCGGAAAAACTGCGTCGCGCCGGTGATCGGGAGCGGCACTTCCATGCGGCTGCCGGTGCCAGTAAAGGTTGTGCCGGTCGTGCCGGCACCGGCGATGATGGAGCGCGACTCGACCGCATATTTCACTCCGCTCAGTGAATCGAACCCCAGAACGACGTTGTTGCCACTCGTGCGCACATCCAGCGGAACAAACGGCACGGTGGTCGCGTCAATGGTTTCAAGGAAGGCGAAGACTTTGACCTGATCGAGGTTGTTGCTCAAGCGATCGGGAAAGCGGCCCCCGCCCGTGCGGTGATCCACGTCGGCAAGGATGGTGAGGAGAGACTCGGCGGCACCGTTGTGCATGAAGGGCGGCACGGAGGCGATGCCCAGCAGGGACGGCACGTTAAAACCGATGCCTTTGCCGTCGTTGTTGTAGTCAATTCCCAAAGCGTCCTGCGCGGGTTGCAGTACCCCGCCACTTACGGCCGGGGCGGCCTTCTCGTCTGCTCCAACGTTGTTGCCCAGGTTGTTGCCCTGGCTTGTGACGCCGAGGTTGAACGACCCAATGTCGCGCA
>CAZNOE010000344.1:0-6497 GCA_964574525.1 uncultured Bifidobacteriaceae bacterium | reverse complement strand
CCGACGGCGTGAAACTGGTTGTCCTCGGCAAGAACGAAAGAATTGCCGACCTGCCTGAATGCAAAGGCCTCAATGGAAAGAACAGTGTTGATCGTCGCACCCGCCGGCTCAGCTACACGCCGGAGTGCAGGCTGCTGGTCGTGGGAGAGGAGGAACTCTTAGCTCCCTCAAAGAATTCCAAGCCTGGCGCGAGTCCGGTGATCAGCGAATTTGCCAAGGTGCTCTATCATGTGACCGGCACACGCCCGGTTGATCCCAATTGGGAAAACCGCGGGCGCGACGTGCAACAGTATGAGCTTCGCGTGAAGCGTCTGGACATCCAGTTCGACGAAAAACTCAAGCAACTCTACGAAACCGCCATGAGCAAGGGCCTCTGGAAAGGCGACACTGCCGCAAAGGACCGCATTGAGTACTGGACCGCAGGCGTGCTGGCTTACTTCGACGCCGCGGGCGCAATGAGAGTCGCCGGGCACTCTCCCGGCACGCGCGAAAGTTTGAAGGAATATGATCCGAAGCTTTTCCAATTGGTGAATGAAACGATGGCTTACGAAGGCCACGCGGACTGGCGTTTCAGTTCGAGGGAAGCGGCGGCGTCACGGAAATTGTCGTCCCTGCCAGTTCAGTGATTCCTGAAGGCGTTTTGAATCTTGAGTGGTGGCGTGATTTGCTGGCCCTCAGCAGGCAAGGCGTGAATCTTCCGCACGACTTCCATGCCGCGAATCACCCGGCCAAACGCCGCGAAACCCTGGCCATCGGGATTCCGCCTCCCGCCAAAGTCCAGTTCGGGCTGATCGCCGATGCAGATGGAGAAACTGTCCTGAGCCGTATCGGGGCCGTCGCGCGCCATGGTCAACGTGCCATCGAGATGCTTGATGTCCGTGTCGCGCGTGCGCTCCAGGGGAATCGGCGGTAACAATTCTCCCTGCCGCGTTAGGGCCGCGCGGGCCTGAATGACTTGAATCTTCACTTTGTCATCGGACTGGTTGCTCAAGGTGACTGTGCGGAAGAACTCGCCGTCCCGATAAAACCCGTCCAACACGTAACGCAGAAAGTTCGTCACCGTGATCGGCGCTTGTTGAGGATACAACTCGACTTCGATTTCGCCCAGGTCGGTGAGAATCTGCACCCGCGGTTTCTCAGTGAGGGCTGACGGCCGCCACCGGAAGCGCGGAGATTGGGCAGGATTGAAACCCGCGAGATGTGCGCGCCCCTGCAGCGGGCGTTCCATCGGCTTCTGGTAGCGCCATGCGATTTCACCGAACACCTCCGCACACAGCGCGGCTAACCCAGGGTCGTACTCCTTCAACTCAGCCCGCGTGTTCACGTGATTGTGTTGCGAGTCGTTCTCGCGGTTGTTGTCGAACCAGTCCTGCACAGCCTCGGCCCAGTACTCCTCCACACTCGATCCAGCGTAGGTGCGCTTCCAAAGGCCCGCGTCCAGGGCTTTGCGATAGGCTTCGCGCAAACGCGCGTTGAATGTAGGGTCGAGGGCGCGCATTCCGACTCCGGCGATGGCATGGCCGAATTCGTGGATGAGGATGTTCTCCGTCGAATATGGATCGCCGAGGAAACACAGGAGGTTCTCCTCGGCGCAACTGCAAATCCGACCGCCCAGTCCCCGCGCGCGGCGATCCCAATAGACCTTCGGCGATCTGCCCGCCTGTTCCGGCACGTCGGTGGTGTATTCGTTGTAAGCCATCACCACGAGACGCGCCCGGTTGGTTGCCATGACGCGCAGAATCTCGGGCCGATGCGACAGCATGTGTTGTACAATCCAGGCGGCTTCACGCATCGCATAGTCAGAAACGTTCGTGGACCCGAGCACGGGCAGGCCCGCGGCGCTGAGATGCTTTTGATAGAACGGAGCGAGGTTGAGCGAATCGCGCAGGGAAGCCGGCACGGATTCCACGGACGCAACGGTGTTGATCAAGGCTGTGCTCTTGCAGCCGCACAGAAAGGGGGCGCCGAGCAGAGCGAGATACAGCGCCGTGCCCATGCGGAATGCCTGATCACGCACGCGCCAGGGTCGCGGCGCGCCGGGATCGAGCCCGGGAATAGGGATACTCGTTCCGGTCATTCCTTCCGTTGCGCCCCTCTCGGCCGTTGGCGCGTTTTGCCATCAAGTCTTCGATTTCCTCTGGTTCAATCGGAATGGTGGCCATCAAGTCAATTGGACCCTGCTCGGTCACAAAAACATCATTCTCGAGGCGCACCGCGAAACCTTCTTCACGGATGTAAATACCCGGCTCAACGGTCATCACCCACCCCGCTTGAATGGGTTGTGTGGTGATGCCGACATCATGCACGTCCAGTCCCAGCGGATGGCCAACGCCGTGCATGAAATACTTCTTGAAGGCCGGTTTGTCGGCGGATTGCTTTTTGATCTGACTGACGCTGAGCAGGCCCAAGTCAACCAATTCTTTTTCCATAATCTGCTCGGCTTCCTTCTGCCAGTCCTTCGGCTTCCTGCCGGGAACGAGACCGGCGGCGCATTGGCGGAAGACGCGCAAGACAGCGCAGTAAACTTGCTTTTGTCTCCGGCTGAACCGGCCCCCCACAGGGATCGTTCGCGTCATGTCCGCGTTGTAGTGGGCGTAACTGGCGGCCACGTCGAGCAACAACAGTTCGCCTTTCCGGCAAACCGCCGAGTTCTCCACGTAATGCAAGCAGCAGGCGTTGGCCCCGGCGGCAATGATGGGCAGGTAGGCAAAGTCGCTTCCCTGCCGGATAAACTCGTGCGCAAACTCAGCCTCGATCTCCATCTCCTTCACACCGGGTCGCGTAAAACCCAGCACACGACGGAATCCGTCCTCGGTGAGGCCGCAGGCCCTCCGGATTAAATGCAACTCGGCTTCAGATTTGACAACTCTCAACGTGTGCATCAATGGGGCGAGCCGTTTGTAATCATGCAACGGATAGCGGCGCATCACATCCGCCACAAATCGCGCTTCGCGGCTTTCCGCCTCGATGACGGCGCGTTTGTGCTCGTTACTGTTCAAGTAAACGTGCTCACACTCGCACATCAGGCGATGGAAAAGCCGCGGAAATTCCGACAACCACAACACGTCCTGGATGCCGCTGATCGCGCGGACTTTCTCCTTGGTCAACTTGGCACCTTCCCAGATTTCCATCTCGTTGGTCGGCTCACGCAGGAACAGGATGGCTCGGTGTTTTTCTTCATCGGCGTCGGGGTAGAGCAACAGAATCGTTTGCTCCTGTTCGATCCCCGTCAGGTAAAACAGGTCCGAGTTGACGGGCAATGCCAGCGTGCCGTCCGCATTGGTCAGCGGGATATCGTTGGCGTTAACGGCGATCAACGAATCAGGCAGCAAGCGCTGTTGCAGTCGTGCGCGATTGGCGGTGAATAACTGCGGATCAATCGGTTCGTAACGCTTGGACCCTTTATCGTCAAAGAAGGATGATCCCGGCGCGTTGGTCGCGCCAATCTTCCTTCTCGCGAGTTCGCCGTCGTCTCGCTGAAGAGCGGTCCCAGGACAACTTAAGTTCATGGCTGTAACATTCATTAAACGGCCATTCCCCACTCCGGCCCATACATGTAATGCACAGGCATCTATCCTGAATCACCCCAGTCGCCTCATCCAGTTCGCTTTTTGGATTGTGTCCGTTCATTCGCAGCGCGCCGCAGAGCATGTCGGTCATTTATTCTCCACCAATTAACTGGCCGTTTTTGGGGGCCGTTCTCGGCGACTCCATTTGCACCGATGCACGCGCATCAAATCGGCACCTAACGGCTTGTCTTCGCGCGCCGTCGGAGGCAGGCTTGAGCGATGCCCGGTTGTACGCTCAGCCCGCCTCGATTTGGATGGATGAGCTGCACGCTGCGATGGGGAGGCGCTTTGACGGCATTGTGCCTGGCCAGCAACTGCTCGGCGATCGGCGCGGGCGATTACTTGATTTCCGCGTGGACGAGCGAGGACGGATTGCGGAGCAGTTCCGTCACGGCGATCGCGCAAACCCCGGACGGCTATCTGTGGGTAGGCACTTACAACGGATTGGCGCGCTTCGATGGCGTGCGATTTGTCAGGTTTGATCCCGACAACACCCCCGCCCTGCCCCGCGCACGCATCCGCAGATTGTTCGTGGATCCGGCGGGTACGCTCTGGATCAACACTTACGACGGTTCGTTGGTTTCGTATCGCGAGGGACAATTCACGACGCAATGGAGAGGTGATGGTTCGCCCGATGCGACGATTTCGCTCGTGTCCGCGGTCTCGAATCGGCCGGTTTTTTTGCGGCACACGGGCGAACTGATTCGCTACCGCCCGGAGCGCGCTGGCAGCAATCAATGGCAAGTGCTTCATCCGCCCGGAGCGAGTTCGGGCGAGATTTGTGCCGAAGACCGTGACGGCGCGATCTGGTGCCGCGGGCGCGACCAGCAATTGTGGCGCCTCGTGGGCGACGCATTTGAAGCGGCGCCGACGAACTCCGGTTTCCAAGGCCGGGTTATCAATGCTTTGGTGGCGGATGCGAAGGGGCACATCTGGGTCGGGACCGAACGCGAACTGGCGGTCTGGAACGGCACGCGTTTTGAAACAATGACGCCAACCAACGGCGAAGCGGTGTTGAACGTTGCGTATGTCTATCCGGCCAAGGACGGCGATGCATGGATCATCGCCAACAATCGCGTGCGCAGGATGCGCGGACGGCAGTGGGTGTTCGAGGCCGAAGCGTGTCGCGGAGTGTTCACCGGCTGGCTGGATCGAATCGGCATGCGGGAAGACCACACCCGGCCAATATGACTTTCACGTCACGGCTTGCAACAACGACGGAGTGTGGAACACAGAAGGCGACGTGCTGGCCATGCAGGTGTTTCCGCATTTGTATCAGACGTGGTGGTTTCTGGCGCTGGTGGGCTTGGTGGCGACAGCGGGGGTTGCGGGTACCGTGCGGCATTTGGTCGTGCGCCGGATGCGGCAGGCGCTGGAGCAACTGGAACGGCAGCGGGCCGTCCAACGCGACCGCACGCGCATCGCCAAGGACATTCACGACGACCTCGGCGCGGGCCTCACGCACATCACACTGCTCAGCGAACTGGCCCAGCGCAGCCCGAGGGAAGAAGTGTCCTCGCGCTTAAACAACATCTCCGACAGGGCGCGCGAATTGACGCGCGCGATGGATGAAACCGTTTGGGCCGTGAACCCGCAGAACGATTCGCTCGACGGTCTAATGACCTACGTCACCAAGTTCGCGCAGGATTATTTGAACGTGGCCGGAATCCGTTGCCGGCTGGACCTGCCGCCGCAGTTGCCGCCACACGCATTGCCTGCCGAGGCGCGGCACAATCTGTATCTTGCGGTCAAGGAAACGCTCAACAACGTGGTTAAACACGCCCGCGCTTCTGAAGTCTGGTTGCGTCTGACCGTGCAGCCACACGGCTTCCGCCTGATCATCGAGGACAACGGTTGCGGCCTTGCCGCAACCGCAACGAACAAATCCGATACCGCTGTTAATGGCCGCATTTCTTCCGGGCACGGTCTGGGCAATCTGGAGAAACGACTTGCCGCCAGCAGCGGACGGTGCGTTGTGTCCAGCGAGCAAGGCAAGGGCACGCGCGTGGAATTCACGGTGAAACTCAACGGCGCGCACTAGCCAGAACTGGCGAGTGGGCAAAACTGTCTTCCGGTGCCAGAATGAAAAACGATGCTGGAAAGAAAAAGAAAATAATGAGCATCCGCGTTTCAGTCGTGGAAGATGATGCGCGTGTGCGCAGCGGTCTGGTGCAGTTGATCAACCTCTCCGAAGGTTTTCAATGCGTGAGCCAGCACTCCAGCGGTGAGGCGGCACTGGCGGAATTGCCGCGCACAAAACCGGACGTCGTGCTCATGGACATTAATTTGCCCGGCCTCAACGGCGTAGAGTGTGTCCGCCAGCTCAAGCCCGTCCTGCCGCAGACGCAAATCGTCATGCTCACCGTCTATGAGAACACGGAGATGATTTTCAAAGCGCTCACGGCCGGCGCCAGTGGCTACCTGCTCAAGCAAACGCCGCCCGCCGAATTGCTGGCCGCCATCCGCGACGTGCAGCACGGCGGCTCCCCCATGACCAGCCACATTGCGCGGAAGATCGTCGCCTCCTTTCAACAGACCGCTCCACCGGCGCGCGGTCTCGAAGGTCTGACGCCACGCGAGCAGGAAGTGCTGGATTATCTCGCCAAAGGATTTCTTTACAAGGAGATCGCGGAGACGCTGGCCATCAGTTACGACACCGTTCACGCACACATCCGGCGGATTTACGAAAAGCTGCACGTACGCTCCCGGACGGAGGCGGTCGCCAAACACTTTCACCAGTCGATTTCTTCGCCACCCCACGTCACGACGACGGTCACCAAGTAATCCAGCCGCCTTCGCCGGGTACTAGCCAGAATTGGCGACTTTACAAACGCGGGGTCTCCGGTAGCATGGAAACTACCTCATGCCGTTCACTAGTGTCATCAGAAGCCGCACTTCATGCGGCGAAAGTGGGACCACCATGCTACG
>CAZNOE010000343.1:0-6499 GCA_964574525.1 uncultured Bifidobacteriaceae bacterium | reverse complement strand
GCTGGCGGTGGTTTGGGTCACTGTCGAAGCGCGACGTATCAAGCGTCAACGGCAATACGATTTTGTTCCCGCCGATGCGGCCAATGCCGCAGCCGCGCCGGCTTCGACTCAAACCAAACCTGCCACGCTCGGCGCGTGGACCAACGACATGGTCTGGATCCCCGGCGGCACGTTCTGGATGGGAGCGGAGGATAGCCAGACCGACGAGAAGCCCGTTCATCAAGTGACCGTGGACGGTTTGTGGATGGACAAGACCGAGGTGACCAACGAGCAATTCGAGAAATTCACCCGCGCGACGGGCTATGTCACGATCGCCGAGCGCAAACCGAACCCGAAGGATTTCCCAGGCGTACCGGCGGAAAATCTCGTGCCCGGCTCGATTGTTTTCTCACCGCCGTCGCTCGACGACATCAATCGTGAGCGCACCGAGACCGGCGTGGAGCCGCTGAAGGATTACCCGATGGAGAATCACTTCATTTGGTGGCGCTATGTGCCCGGCGCGAACTGGCGTCATCCTGAAGGTCCGGACTCGGACATTCGCGGACGCGAGAAACATCCCGTCGTGCACATCGCATGGGACGACGCGTTCGCCTATTGCAAGTGGTCGGGCAAGCGTCTGCCCACCGAGGCGGAGTGGGAATTCGCCGCGCGCGGCGGGCTGGACCGCAAGCGTTACGTGTGGGGCGACGAGTTGACGCCCAGCGGCAAATGGCTCGCCAACATCTGGCAAGGGAGCTTTCCGCTGAAGAACTCACTCGAAGATGGGTTTCGCGGCGCGGCGCCCGGCGCGGCGTTTCCGGCGAACGGCTACGGTCTGTACGACATGGCGGGCAACGTGTGGGAATGGTGCGCGGACTGGTATCTGCCCGATTACTACGCGCACAGCCCGGCGAAAAACCCGCCCGGCCCGGACACGAGTTTCGATCCCAACGAACCCGGCGCGATGAAGCGCGTGCAACGCGGCGGTTCGTTTCTCTGCAATCAGGTTTGGTCAACCGGCTACCACCCGGGTTATCGCATGAAGAACTCGCCGGACACAGGGATGCAGCACACGGGATTTCGTTGTGTTAAGGATGGGCCGCCGCAGCGCTGAACTGAGCCCCATGCAAAAACTTTTTCCCATCACCTCGTGAGACCTTTGGCGCTGTGTCAGAACGTGTCGCTCCTGGATTTTATCCGTGGGAAAAGCCGCCCGGTCTGCCGCATGTAATCGCGGTACTCCTGTCCGAAGAACTCGCACATCATCTGTTCTTCACGCGGCGCGCGGACAAAATACATCACGGCGAACGCCACGAAAGCGAACCAACCGGCCAGCCAGTTTTGCAACAGCAATCCCTGTCCGAGACCCCAGAGCCAGATGGAAGCATACATGGGATGACGAATCGAACGATAAACCCCGTGCTTCACCAATTGATGGCCTTTGCGCAGTTCCAACGTGACCGACCAGTTCTGACCCAGATCGGCGTGAGAGCGCCAGAAAAGCCAGAGGGCGGCGACCATGAGAACGGTGCCGCACCATGGAGCGAACGCGGGCAGGCGATAATCTGCGAAACCCAGCCAGGGTGTGAACAGATAAATGACCGGCAGCAAAAGGCCGCCGGGCATGACCAGCAACATCAGCATCTTTTCTCGCGAATCCAGCCGGCTGACCGCCTTCTCATTACTTTTCGTACGCCGGATGAACACATGACGAATCCAGACGTACACGATGAAGCCGATGAGAAAAACAACGTTCCAAGGTTCAATTCGCATGGGACGTGACGTTGCCGCTCAGGTTTCTGACCCCGGCTTCGCGGTGTTGCCTCGCTCCAAGGTCTGGTCTTCCCACGACGCCGGGTCGTCCAACGATTCCAAATGCGTGAAGACTGCGGCGTCCGGCAAGGTGCGGCGAATATCGGCTTCGATGTGTTCGAGGAGTTCATGGCCCCGCTGCACCGTCCAGCGACCTGGCACCAGCACGTGCGTGGACACGAACTTCTGCGCGCCGGCCTGGCGCGTGCGCAACGCGTGAAACTGCACGCCGTCCGTTGTGTAACCATCAAGAACCTTGCGGATGGCCGTCATGTCCGCGTCGGATAGTGCGGTATCCATTAGTCCCAGAATGGAGCGGCGCACAATCCGGACGCCGGTCCAGACGATGTTCGCGGCGACGAGCAGCGCCACCAGCGGATCGAGCCGCTGCCAGCCCGTCAACGCGACGATGCCCACGCCGGCCAGCACGCCGGCGGAAGTCCACACGTCCGTCAGCAGATGATGCGCGTTGGCTTCGAGCGTGATCGAATTATGCTTGCGCCCCGCGCGCAGGAGCAGAAACGCCACGACCAGGTTGACTAGCGCCGCGACGACCGACACCGCGATGCCCACACCCAACTCAGCCAGCGGCTTGGGCGACAGCAGCCGATGTACTGCGGCGACGGCGATGCTGACGGCGGCGACGAGAATCAATCCACCCTCGACGCCACTGGAAAAATATTCCGCCTTGCCGTGGCCGTAGGCGTGGTCTTCGTCGGCAGGCAGCGCCGCCACCTTCAACATCGCCAGCGCCATGAAACCGGCGATGAGATTGACGACGGACTCGACCGCGTCCGAAAGCAAACCCACCGAGCCGGTGATCAGATAGGCCGCCGTCTTCAGCGCGAGTGTGAGCACCGCCGCGGCGATCGAGAGCCAAGCGAAGCGGATGGGCGCGGAGCGGTTCATGTGACTCTGAAAATGGACGTCGCCATCAGTTCAACGAACGTCACGCGCAGGTTTTGTTTGAGGCGGCCCTCGCTCACGACGGGAAAAGCTTGCGCCGCGGGCAGGCCAAAGCCTAGAACTTTTTGCTGGCCAGCGCCGCGCGATTGCGCGAAAAAGTCAGCGGCTAAACAAAACAACCAACGAGGCAAATTATGTTCTGTCGAAACTGCGGCACACAACTCGACGACCGGGCCGTGGCTTGCACCAAATGCGGCGCCAGTCCGAGCGCGGGCGTCTCCTATTGCTGGCATTGCGGCAAATCCACCACGACCGCTGCCGCGGTTGTGTGCGTGAGTTGCGGCGTGGCGTTATCGCCGGTGCGCCACAACCCCCGGGCGGAAAACAAGATCGCCGCGGGGGTCTGCGGCATTCTGCTCGGCTCGCTGGGCGTGCATAAATTCATTCTGGGTTACACCGGCGCGGGCCTGATCATGTTGCTGGTCACGGTGCTTACGTGCGGCCTTGCTTCTATTGTGACGCACATCATCGGGCTGATCGAAGGCATCATTTACCTCACCAAATCCGACGACGAATTCGTGCGCACTTACGTGGATGGAAGGAAGGAGTGGTTCTGAGGACGTGATGCGTGATGCGTGACTGCTTGCGTCCGTTTCTCACGTTTCACGTTTCACGTCAAATCATGTGACAACGAGGTGAATCTGCTCTACAACGCCACTGAGCCACCATGAATGCGCAGAAGCCAGCGCAGCAAATCCCACCGCTTTCGTCAGGCAATCCGGTGAGTGTGCGCAACGCTTCTGGCGAGCCGCCGCCGTCTGTCCCGGATTACGAACTGATCCGCCGCATCGGCGGCGGGGCTTATGGAGATGTCTGGCTCGCGCGCAGCACCACCGGCGCCTTGCGCGCCCTGAAGATCGTTTGGCGCCACACTTTCGAGGACGACCGCCCGTTCCAGCGCGAGTTCGAGGGTATCCAACTGTTCGAGCGCCTCTCTCGCGGGCATCCGAGCCAGCTTGCCCTGTTTCATGTCGGTCGCAACGAAGCGGCCGGCTATTTCTACTATGTGATGGAACTTGCTGACCCTGTAACCCCAGATGCTGGAGTCTCGATTCCGGATACTGGATTAGCAGACCCCGGGCGCGGCAACCAGCAACCAGCATCCGGTATCCAGAATCCAGAATCCTACACCCCTCACACCCTGCGCGCCGATCTCGCGCAAGGCCGCCTCCCGGCTGTGCGTGTACTGGAAATCGGTCTCGCGCTCGCCGAAGCCCTCGCGCATCTGCATAGCCACGGCCTTGTTCACCGCGACGTGAAACCGTCGAACATCATCTTTGTCGGAGGCAAGCCCAAGCTGGCGGACATCGGCCTGGTGACGGATGCGAGCGATACTTGCTCGATTGTCGGCACCGAAGGCTACCTCGCGCCCGAAGGCCCCGGCACGCCGCAAGCCGATCTCTTCGCGCTGGGGAAAGTCCTCTACGAAGCTCTCACTGGTCTTGACCGCCGCCAACTCCCGCAACTCCCGCCTGACCTCCGCGACTGGCCCGACGCCCGGCTCGTCTTTGAACTCAACGAAGTCATCCTCAAAGCCTGCGAAACCGACCCGCGACGCCGGTACGCCAGCGCTACGGCATTGGGCGAAGACTTGGTGCTACTGCGACGCGGCCAATCGGTCAAGCGACGCCGCAACTTCCAGGAACGCATTCATGCGGCGCGCAGAATCGCGCTCACGGCGGCAGCAGTGGTTTTGACTGCGGCTGGGGTCGCCTTCTTTTGGCAAACGAGCAAGCGTCACGGCGCGCCGACCATCCAAACCATCAACGAATACGGCACTGCCTCCACACATGTTGCCGAGGCTATTGGGGCGTACAACAGCGGCTTGGGGGGACTGCGCCGCGGCACCGCGGAGGGTTTTCGTCAGGCACTTGAGAACTTTACTGCAGCAATAAAGGCGGATCCGCAATTTGTGGCTGCCCATGCGCGGCTGTTTGAGACTTACCTGATGAGCCAAGATTACGACGTGCACCACCCGCCCCCCGGGAAAGCGGCACAGTTGGAAAAACTCTCAGCCAATCTAATGAAGCTGGCGCCGACCAACGCAGAGACTCACGCCGCGTTAGCGATCGTGCGCTTCTTGAACGAATGGCAATGGGCCGAAGCCGAGCGCGAATTCAGTCTGGCGTTGAAGGCCGACCCAAATTGCCGCATGGCTCTAACCTATTACGGTTACATGTTGACACGACAGCGCCGAGCCAAAGAAGCCAGGATCATGTTGGAGCGCGCGCTCAACTTCGACAGAGGCTCACCACTGGTCACGAAATTCCTCGGGCATTGCGAGTACGTCGAACGCCGTTATGAAAAGGCTCTGCCATACTACCGGAGTGCGTCGAGACTGGAGCCCAGTTACCCGAGCAGCCATTACTGGGCCGGGCGCGCCTTTCTCGCCAGGCCGAACTACCCGCCGGCGCTGGATGAATTTGAAGAGCACGAGCGAAAGCAAGAGTTGCCGCGGTCACGGGAGAACTACACGATTCTCCGGCAGGCTTGGGAAAAAAACGGGCCGCGCGATTGCTGGGCAAAGTGTCTGGAAATGATAAACGACAGCAAGATCGATTTTCCTTATTGGTATTCGGAATGTCACGCGCGCTTGGGCGACAGGGCCCAGGCGTTGGCTGGACTTGAAGAAGCTCTTGTCCAGCGCGATACGGTGGAGGACCTTCTCATGGATGAATTCTGGGATGACTATCGCGATGACCCGAAGTTCAAAGAGATACTGAAGAAGGTTCGCCTTGATAAGTGGGCGCGCTAGGAGAATCGATGAGCTACGGACTGCCTTGCGCAGGCTCATAGAAATACCAGTTTGGTTGCGGCTCATAGGGATAGTTGACTCTCGATATGGCCAGAGTGAAATCATGTACCGCTGTGTGCCCATCTGCAAATAGGACGGGGGAGATAGAGCGTCGGCCTTTTACATTTTCAATGTCAATAACCGTCCCCGGTCGACTGGAATGCCAGAAGAAATAAGCCCATGCACCCTCCGAATAAGGCGTCGCCGGCGGTTCGTGAAGGAAAATGTAGCGTGAAGGCCTGGAGATCCAATTCTCGTTCTGGCCGGCGCAGCCAAAGGGCGCAGGTTTCTGTGGCTCATACACAGCGGAGTTCCATGGGTGTTCGTTGTATTTGTAGCTGCTCCCAACCCATTGGTAAGTCGTATCGAACGGCGGCAGTGTCCCCACAGCTGAAGCCTTCAGCGGAATCCCATGATCTTCAGGACAGCGATATAACTGACGGCTGCGTGTGTACGGAAAGAGAAGCCGGTTGGTAGCCCACTCGAGGCCCCAGTTCACCCTTGGCATTGGGGCCGGATCACCGCCACCGAGGCGAAATGAAATCCAGGTCGCCCCGCTCACGGTTGGATATCGGCTGCCGTATTCCTGCATGTAGAGATGCACGGCGACACCAATCTGGCCCATATTGCTCACGCACTGAGTTATCCGCGCCTTCTCTTTGGCACGCGACAGCGCTGGCAGCAACATGGCAGCGAGAATGGCGATGATGGCCATGACCACCAGGAGTTCGATTAAGGTGAAGCCCCGGCAGCTTTTTCGACAGTTCTGCAGCAGGCGTCCGTTCTTGGATGGCAAAATTGCGTTTGTGGCAACGCGCATAGAACTGGTTTCGTTACGAGTCTTATTCAGCAGTGTTGTTTCTTCAAACAAATTGTCGTGCCGCTCCATAAGCAGGGTGTGGGACCGCTCAGTAACCCACTTTTGAAAAAGAAGCTGGACCGGGATTG
>CAZNOE010000342.1:3456-6507 GCA_964574525.1 uncultured Bifidobacteriaceae bacterium | reverse complement strand
AGTTCGAGACCTGTCAAGCCGACCGCTCCCTGGCGAACAAGCGCGAGCCGGTTGGAATCGGAGAGCGTGATTTCAGTGATGGCGTTGCCCAGGCGATTGGAGACAGAGTTAAGCCAGACGATACTGGGGGACTCGGGTCCGAGCCGGGGTTTCTCAAAGAAGTGACGAAAGACGTTAATGACTGCACGCCAGGATTGGACATGCGCAGCGGTAATCTCCCAATCGTAGTAAACGAGATTGGTTCGACTGAGAAGGTTATGGAATAACACAGGTGGCGGATTGGGGCCGACCCAGTTGGGGTATGTCCCGGCGGTGAGGAAGTCCATTCCTGAATCGGTCGCGCTGGAGATGAACGGTGTCACCCACGGCGGGATGCCGGTCCATCGGATCGCTTGGACGCCCGAGGCGTTGGTTTCCGACGTGAGGAAGCCAGCGTTCGTTGCCTGGAGGGCCGGGTTGAATCGCTCCAAGAGCTGTGGAGCCAGGTTCCGCACGTATTCTTCCGCCTGCGGCATCGGCGCGGCCGCCAGAGATTGAACAGGGAAGTTGGCACCAGCCCATACGAAGAGTTGATTGGGTGGTGAAGCGGAGGGAAGTCCGAGCGAATCCTGAAAAGATTTCACGATCGGTGCGACTCCCTGGATGGCGGTGAAGCTGATGATTGGCTCGTGAATGAGATTCGTAGGGATTTGCCAAACCTCGGGCCTGAAAGAGAACGCGTCGCGGAAAACAAAGCTTCCTTTCAGTTGCAGATTGTCGGCGTGCGCATTGAGCAGGAGTTCCACGGTAGGCCAACGCCGCATTCTGCTGCCAAGCGTCTCTGCGGCGCCCGATCCTCTGAACGCCGATCTCCAAGCAGTCGGCATGTTCGGGAAGTCGAGAAAAACTTCGAGCCAGGCATTACTCATAGCCGCACCGGGACTCCCGGTTTGTTTGATCCGCATCAGGTATTCATCCTGTAAGTGCAGTTGATCCTGCCCCCAACCGATAAGCGTCCAGTTACCAGAGCGAACCAGGCGTACCAAGTTCGGCTCGTGGTGTTTCTTCAATTGCCAACCGCCAGTCCCGTTGGGCAGGGGTTCACTGCGACAACCGGTCCATGTTTCGAGAATTGTAAGCAGATTTGTCCGCCAATACTCCGCGCGGTCTGCGGGCAGGCGAAGAGCCAGGGCAAGCTCTGCCGTGCGGTTGCCATCTCCAGTGACCTCCACGAACGATTCGGCGCGGCTCAGGTCGGCAATCAGCTCTTGAAACGCACCAGCGAAGTTGTTGGTCGTCGCGATCCGGTGTTGTGCCCAATCATGAGGCGCTTTGGATAACTTCTCGATCGTCCGGCGCCTCAACTCTTGGGAAGCGGGCAACTGGCTGATGGAAATCCAAGGCGCAGCGTTAGTGTCCCCGGACAGCTGCGTTGTGCCTACAAAATGAGTACGAAAAACGGCAGGCGAATGCGCGGCTGGGGGTATTGATGATTGCGGCGGCTTTGGCTGCTCACCGCGACCGCAACCCGCGAGCACTCCAACGCCGACGACCAAAAGCAAATTGAAACTGGTACGCATAGGAGCGTTGTCCTCTGCCAAAACCGCGCGCACTTGGCAATACGAATCAATTGGTGGATGATGGTCGCGTAGCGCGCGTCTATGATTCGATATGCTCCTTGGAGCGAACTCCGTTTTCTAACAGCACTCAGGAATCGTCCAGAGAATCCGGTAACCATGTCTGTCGGCGTTGCACTGGAATCCCCAGAACCTGGCCTCTCGATCGCATGTCGTTACTGTGGCAACGGCTGTCTTGGAGAACTTAGCTCGGTCAAAGGCATGATCCTACCCCTGTCATCGTTTTGTTGTTGATAATACATGCGTTTGGCTTCAACCAAGACCTCCGCTTCCTCGCGGGAAAACGGCGACGCTTGTTGGACTGCCTGCGGTGCGATCCCTGTGCCCGCAGGGATGCCGCCGGGAGCGGGTGACGTACGCAATGTCCGCTGGGGAATCGTTGTGCCACCAATGGTAGTAATGGTGCCGGGCGCGGGCTGATTAAACGCCGTGGGCGGTGGCGGCACGCCGGGCAGCGCACCAGGAATCGCGCCCGGCGGCGGCCCAGGAGGCGGTGCGGCAACAATCGGCTTGTCCGCATCATCCTTCATATTCAGCAGTTGCTCCTGACCATGGTTTCTGAATCTCACCGATTCCGCCTGCATGTTGATTTCAAGCACCTCAATCTCGCCCTGCCGGTCGCCTTCGTTCATCACAAAGGATTCTTCCTTGGGTTGGCCGGGTGGTTTCGCCGGGACTTTGAAGAGCACTTGGCGCCGGCCGAGAATCGTTTGCACGCCCTGCAATTTGATTTTGGGTGGCGGCTCACTCTTTATGAGACTCGCCGGGTCGGGTGGTGGCGTAGGCGGCTTTAAGCTGAAAACATTGCGCCCGACGATGGCCTGGTAGGGATTGTCAACGGTCACAGCGCAAGTCCTCGTGGCCGAAACCAAAACGATCAGGCTGAGGATTGTGACAAGTGACGGGTGATAAGTGACAGATGACGAGATGTGATTCTTGCTACGTGTTTCGTGATGCCCGCCGAGAGGCTTTTGCCCCATACCATATTCTCCGCTTCGTATTGGCTCACCGATTTTCATGATTCGAATATACCCATTCAGGGAGAGAAACACCACAGCGAAAAGTTTGTTGCGCTGGAATTATAGGACGAAGCATGCCTAGGGATAGGAGCGCCCTGCACCGCACCGGGTGTCACCTGTCATCCGCCTTGTCACGTCACGGGATCGGTTGTCGGACAGACCAGAATCTTCAATGCTCCGCTCGCCGGATGAGCGGCGAGATGGACAGCCACAACCGCTTGAGGGAGCGGGAAACGGTGCGTTACCAACGGACGGACATCAAGTCGCCGGGAAAACACGAGTCGCGCCGCCTCGCGCTGCAACGTGAAATCAGCTGAGTAACTGCCGAGCAGGTCTTTTTCATCCACGCACACGGCGGCGGGGTCGCAGGCAAACGAATCTCCCCGTTTGGTGTGCGCGAACAGCATGAGTTGTCC
>CAZNOE010000342.1:0-3356 GCA_964574525.1 uncultured Bifidobacteriaceae bacterium | reverse complement strand
CAATAACCGCGTGAACATCAGGCCGATCGGTCCCTGGCCTGCAACCAGCACGATATCACCGCGCAACAAGGCCAGGCGGCGCACAGCCTTGAGCACAGTGTTGACTGGTTCGAGCATCGCGCCTTCCTCGAACGAATTTCGCGGAGGGATTTTCACCACGCCCGGCAGCACAAACGACATCACGCGCACATATTCGGCATAACCGCCGCCCGCGGGCTCGAAGCCGGCGGTGATGCCCGTGCGTTTATATTGCGCGCATTGGGCAAAGGCGCGATGCCGGCAAAAGTGGCATTTCAAACACGGCACGTGATGATGCAACGCGACGCGGTCGCCAATCCTGAATCCCCGCACGCGCGCGCCCACGCGCACGATGGTGCCCGCGGTCTCGTGCCCGAAAATCCGCGGCGGTGGCACCGTGCCGTATTGGATTTTCTTGATGTCGGTGGGACACACGCCGCACGCGGCAACCTTTACGAGCAAATCGCCGGCGCCGATGCGCGGCACAGGCAACGTTTCGACGCGCAGGTCATTCGGGCCGCGATAGACCACGGCGCGCATTGCTCTGGGAATCGCGAACACCCGGGAGTTTTAGCCACGGATGTCACCGATGAACACAGATTTCTTGCGCGATACGTGATGCTTAATGCGTGGTGGGCGGTCCGGGGCCGCCTGTCAATTGTCATTTGTCACGAAAGCCTCAAACCACGCCTCGGGCTGGGCGCGGAAAATTGATTCCCTTCCACGCCAGCCGAAACGTACCCCCGCGGCGTGCAGCGCGTGATGCGGCAACATCAGCCGCGACCGCTGATCGCCGGTAAGCCGGTCTTCGACCAATGCCAGATATAAGTCTTCATCACCGCCGTATAGCTTGTCGCCCACGATGGGATGGCCGACGTGTGCGAGATGAATTCGGATTTGATGTTTGCGCCCGGTCTGCGGCACGACGCGCAGCAAAGTGAAATTAGCTCCACCTCGGGAAAACCGGCGCTCGACCCAAAACTCCGTTTGCGATGGCGCGCCGTCCGGCCTCACGCAATCCTTGATGGCGACGCGGCTGCGTTCATCCTTGGCGAGCGGTGCTTCTATCACCCCCTGCTCCGCCGCGACGCAACCATGCACGATGGCGAGGTATTGTTTTTCGACCGCGCGGCTTTCCCAAATCCGCCGCAATTCCAGGGCGGCGTCATCCCGCTTCGCCACAATCGTCACGCCGCTGGTCTCGCGATCGAGGCGATTGATGAGATGTGGGCGCGCACCCTCGCCGAGACACAATCGAACGCGGCTGATGAGACTGGACAACGCATCACCTTTCGTCGGATGACAGACGAGGCCCGCCGGTTTGTTGATTACCAGCAGATCGGCATCTTCGTGGATGATGTCGAATAAATCGGTCATCGTTCGTTAAATCGTTGAAGAGCTAAAACGTTAAAATCTCAGCGCTCGGAAAGCGCACGTTTCACGTCTTAACGCTTTGACGATTTAACGCCTTCCCTGTCCGCTTGTCATTCTTTCACGCGGGCGTAGGATGCGGTTGGCAATTTTCCCAGGAACGGTGAGCCAGGTATGAACAGCGATCCAGTGACCAACGCGCCCGAGGCTGACCTTCCGCGGCCGCCGGATGACTGCCGCCGAAGCCCTTTGCGGATTGCCGCCGGCGTGGCGCTCATTTTCCTGCTCGCGTTTGTAGTTTACTGGCCCGCCCTGCGAGGACAATTCGTGTGGGACGACCTGTTGCTGGTGGACAAGAATCCATTGGTGAAAGGAGAAGTCGGACTGCGCGCCATTTGGTTCCACGAGGACTTTCCGCTGACCACTCTGGCCTTCTGGCTGGAATGGCTGATGTGGGGCAAAAACCCCGCCGGCTATCACGTCGTCAATGTCCTGCTCCACGCCATCGGCTCGGTGTTGGTGTGGCGCGCATTGGCGCGGCTGAAAATTCCCGGATCATGGATCGGAGGAATGCTTTTCGCCGTGCATCCGGTGTGTGTGGCATCCGTCGCGTGGATTTCCGAATTGAAGAACACGCTGTCGCTCGTTTTTTTCCTCGTCAGCTTCTTGAGTTATCTAAAGTTCGACGGGCAAACCATGGACACGAAAGTATCCGGTGATGCCGGCTACTCTGGAAAAGAATCTGAACCCACCCCTGACCCCTCCAAGGAGGGGAACAAGCCGACGGATGCGCGCGGACAGTTCCCCTCCTTGGAGGGGTTAGGGGTGGGTCAGTCCGTCGAAAATGCCCGCTTGTGGTACTGGCTTTCGCTCGGCGCGTTTCTGCTGGCGCTGTTGAGCAAGACTTCGACCGTGATGTTGCCCGTGGTTCTGCTCGGCTGCGCGTGGTGGCAACGCGGGCACGTGACGCGGCAGGATTTTTTGCGCACAATTCCTTTTTTCGTGTTGGCCCTCGGGTTTGGGCTAATGACTGTCTGGTTTCAAGCGCATCAAGTCATGCATGGCGAAACGGTCCAAACCGAGAACTTCTGGGGCCGTCTGGCCGGCGCCGGGAAGGCCCTTTGGTTTTATCTCGGCAAAGCATTTCTGCCTCTGAATCTCAACATGATTTATCCCCGCTGGACAATTGATGCCGTTGCGCCTCAGTCATATCTGCCGCTCTTGTTGTGGTGCGGAGTTTTCGCAGTGTGCTGGCGGTTTCGCCGCGGTTGGGGACGCGCGGTGCTGTTCGGGCTTGGGACATTCGCGGTCACCTTGTTCCCAGTCCTGGGTTTCTTCGACATGTATTTCCTGGCGTTGTCGCGGGTGTCCGACCATTTCCAATACCTGCCGCTCATCGCCGTCATTGCGCTGGTCGCTGCGGGACTGCGATTGCTTTTGCCCGTCAAAGTCCTGCCACTCGTCGTCGCTGCATTGCTCGCGGGCGCCGCCATGTTGACTGTGCAACGCGCGCGAGTATTGGCCAATGACGAAATCTTGTGGCGCGACACGCTGGCAAAAAATCCCGCGGCGTGGACGGCGCACAACAACCTGGGCTGCATCCTCGCCGAGCAAAACAAGATTGACGAAGCCATCGGACATTTCGAGGCGTCGCTGCAAGGCAATGCGCGGAACGCCCAGGCGCACGTCAATCTGGCCCGGGCGTTGTCCCTGCAAGGCCGGTTTGCGGAAGCCGAGACGCATCTTCAAGCCGCGCTGAAAATCAAACCCCGTGATGCGGACGTTCATAAGTCCTACGCCGCCGCGTTGCAGCAACGCGGCAAAATAGAGGAGGCGCTGGCACACTTACGCGAAGCGCTCGAATCGCAACCGGACATTGAAACGCGTCTGCAGTTCGCGGCACTGCTGCGCGCGACGAAACAAACCCGCGAGGCCGTTGCGCAATATCGCCAGGTTTTGGCCGCCAG
>CAZNOE010000341.1:0-6507 GCA_964574525.1 uncultured Bifidobacteriaceae bacterium | reverse complement strand
GCGCGACATCGAACTGGCACGCGAGCGCTATCTCGCCATCGTCTGGCGTTGTGCCAGGCCGCCGGGCGTTCAACGTGAATACTACTATGGCTACTCGGGCAACTTCGTCCCGCTCGACGTTCTCGAAAACGCGCTGAAGATCGCGAAGTCCGACGAGGACAAAGCCCACGCGCATTATCTCGTCGCGATGACGCTGCGCCAGCAGGCCGGCGATCCGGAGCAACGCGCGCGTGTTGTGGACGAATTCGAGGCGGCGCTCAAGCCCGGCAAGAAGACGGATTGGTATGACGACGCGCTTTACTATTTCGCCGAGTGGATGGCGAGTCAGGGCCGCGTGGTCGCGCTCAAGGACGGCAATCAGACGTTCGAGCCGGATTACGTGCGGGCCCTCGAACTCTTTCGCCGGCTCGTCCAGGAATTTGCGAAGGGCGAGACGCGCTACTGGGACCAGGCGCAGCAGCAAATCAAAAACATCACCAACCCGCAGCTCGGCGTGAGCGTGCCGAATATTTTCCTGCCTGATTCGGAGATTCAATACTACCTGAGCTGGCGCAACGTGAAGCAGATTGAGCTGGCGCTTTATCCGGTCGAGTTGAATCGCGACGTCAAGCTCGACGAGCGGGGTACGCATTGGCTTCATTCGATTGACCTTGGCAAACTGGAGAAGATCAAATCCTGGACGCGCACCTCTCACCCTGCCCTCTCCCCATCGGATGGGGAGAGGGTGGCAAAGCCGGGTGAGGGGCAAACCAATGATTACAAGCCCGGCAATGAAAACGTGCGCATCGAAGAGAAACTAAAACCCGGCGCTTACGTCCTCGAAGCGCGCGCGGGCGGTAATGAAGCACGTGAACTGATTCTGATCACCGATGCCGCGGTCGTGTTGAAAAGTTCCGGCAAACAGGCGCTCGTTTATTTTTGCAACGCGCTCAACAGTTCGCCGTTGGCGAATGGCAAAGTGAAACTGTGGGAGCGCTGGCGTGAGAACAACACCTGGCGCGTCCGCGAGCAGACAAAGGATCTGGATCAGTCCGGCCTGGCGGTTTTCGATCTGACTCAACCAGCCCAGCAATCGCAAGAATTGTTCGCCAGCGCCATTCTTGGCGACCGTCAGGCATTCAGCCCGGGTAACAGTTATGGGTATCGCACGGACGCTGAGACTTGGCGGATTTACGCGTTCACTGACCGGCCCGCGTATCGCCCAAAGGAGACGGTGAACTGGAAATTCATCGCGCGCCGCTACAACGGCTCGGTCTATTCCACACCCGGAAACGAAGTCATCGAATTCGAAATCACCGACCCGCGCGGCGCAAAGGTGAAGGCCGACAAAGCCACGCTCAACACGTTCGGCAGCGCGTGGGGCTTGCTTGAACTCACCGGGCAAATGCCGCTGGGCGAATATCACGTGCAGTTTTGGGATAACGGACGCAAACGTGGCATCGGCAGCGCCACGTTATTCCGATTGGAGGAATACAAGCTGCCCGAGTTCAAAGTCAGCGTGACGACGCCGGAGGAAAGTAGCACAGGCTTCCAGCCTGTCACCCCTCCGCGTAAAAAATCCTTCCGCGTTGGCGACAAGGTCGAGGTCGAGATTCAGGCGGATTATTATTTCGGCGGGCCGGTGGCGAACGCGAGCGTCGAGGTGCTCGTTCATCAGAATCCTTTTTACCAATACTGGCGCAAGCCGCGCGAGTTCCCCTGGTTTTACGAGGACATGGACAGCAACCAATCGCGATGGAATCGCGGGTACGGCGGCGGGCAGATCGTGAAGCGCGAGACGATCAAGACCGACGCGACGGGCAAGGCCACGCTTACCTTCGACACGCCACGCGGCTCCGGCCAGGACTTCGAGTATCGCATCGAGGCGCGCGTGACGGATTCGAGCCGGCGCGAGATCCTCGGCAGCGGCAACGTCCGCGTCACGCGGCAACGTTACTACGTTTATGCCGAGGCCGACCACAATCTCTATCGTCCGCAGGACAAGGTGGAGGTGGATTTCAAAGCTCTTGACGCGAACGACCAGCCGGTGCAGACCGAAGGCACGGTCAAGGTCACGCGCGATTACTGGTGGGAAATCTGGATTGCGCCGGACGGCAAAGAAGTCAAAGGCGACGAACTGAAATCTCTGCGTGACAGGACTTCCATCTGGCCACCGCCTCCGATGAGGCCGAACGAACCCGGCTGGCGGCTCAAGTTCCGCGGCTACGAACACGACGACATTCTCACGCGGACGCTCAAGACCGACACGAACGGCGTCGCGGAATTCAACTTCACGCCGGAGCGGGATGGTTACTACCGTGTCGCGTGGACGAGCGAAGACGATCTCGCAAAGAAGAAGAACCAGGTCACCAATCCAATTCGCGCGGAAACGACCGTGTGGGTTTGCTCCAGCAAGACGACCGAACTCGGCTATCGCTATCAAGGCGTGCAGATTATCGCTGACAAAGACACGTTCCGCGTCGGCAACGAAGCGCCCATCATGCTGGTGGCGCCCAGCGCCGATCGCTACGTGCTGTTCACTGTAGAGGGCGAGGACCTTTACAGCTATCGCCTCGTCCATCTCGAAGGCACGGTGAAGTTGATTGACCTGCTCATCGAGGAGAAACACGTGCCGAACATTTTCCTCGGCGCGACGCTCGTGAGCGACCGGCAGATGTTCGTGGACATGAAACAAATCGTCATTCCGCCTACGAAGAATTTCCTCACAGTGGACGTGAAGCCCGACCGCGCGCAATACCAGCCGCGCGACGAAGGCACGTTCACCGTCACGACGAAGAACGACGAAGGCAAACCCGTGTCCGCCGAAGTCGCGCTCAGTCTCGTGGATGAATCGGTGTTTTACATTCAAAGCGATTACGCGGGCGACCCGCGGCAATTCTACTTTGGCACGAAACGCGCCCTGCAAATCCAGACGCAGAGCACGATGAACCAGAAGGCGTATGCGAGACTCGTCCTTGGTGAGAAGGATGAGCTAATTGACGAACGGGACAAGAACCGCCGCATGAGCCAATCGCGTGACCAAGAGGCGGACTATGCGGGGCGGAAGGATGCGTTGGCCGATGAGGTGATGCAGGAGGGACGTCTCGAAAGACAAGCCGGTATCGGCGGTGCGCCTGCAAGAACGCGTGGATTGTCCACGCTCGCTTTGAATGAAGCCGCGGCGCCGGCTGCGTCCGCAATGCTCGGTGCTGAATTCAAAGCCAAAATGCCAGGCGAGATGCCTGCGCAACCGCCGGGTCAAGAGCCCGCTGTTCAAGTCCGCACCGATTTCCGTTCCACCGTTTTCTGGCAGCCAGACATGAAAACCGACGCGAACGGCCAGGCGACGGTGAAGGTAAAATACCCCGATTCGCTCACCGGTTGGAAAGCCACCGCGCGCGCCGCGTCGCAAGTGAATCAATTTGGCATCGCCAGCGCGACCACGCGGACGAAGCAACCGCTCATCGTCCGCCTCCAAGCGCCGCGCTTCTTCGTCGTGGGCGACAAGGTGACCATTTCAGCGGTGGTGAACAATAACACGGATGAGGCGATGGAGGTGAGGGTGGCGCTGGATTCAACCGGAGGTCTGGATTTGGTTGGGAGCGCACGCGTCTCGCGTGCTGCGGACGGCGTCACGCCGTCCGCTTCGTTAAACCATTCAAGTCAGACGAACGAGTTGTCGGCGGGACGCCGACAACAGCACGCCGGAGGCGTGCGCTCCCCAATCTTGTTGCAAGTCCTGGCGAACGGCGAGGCGCGCGCTGACTGGACGGCGGAAGTCAAATCGCCCGGCGAGGTGAAAATCGAAGTCACCGGCCGGGGCGGCAAATATGCCGATGCAATGGAGAAAACCTACATCGCCTACGAACACGGCATCGAGAAGTTCATTGCCAAGTCCGGCAAGGCGCGCGGCAACGACATCACGGTGAAGCTCGATTTGCCGAAGGCGCGCAAGGCGGATTCCACGTCGCTCGTCGTGCAGGTCACGCCCAGCCTGGCGGTGACGATGCTCGATGCGTTGCCGTATTTGATTGATTACCCCTACGGCTGCACCGAACAGACGATGAGCCGTTTCCTGCCCGCCGCCATCACCGCCAAAACGCTGCGTGACGTGGGCCTCGATCCGGAGGACGTGATGGGCCGCGCGTTCGGCGGGATTGAAATCAATTCGGCCGCAGCCACGCATCCAAGAGGCAAACAGGACTTGGCAAAGCTCAACGACATGGTGAAGGCCGGCCTGGAGCGGCTCTACGACTTCCAGCATGGCGATGGCGGTTGGGGCTGGTGGAAGGAAGGCGAGAGCGACCATTGGATGACAGCCTATGTCGTCTGGGGCTTGTCACTCGCGCGTGATGCCAAAATCTTAGTCAAGGAAGACGTGCTCAATCGCGCAAAGGATTTTCTTACGAAAGAAATCGTCGAGGAAGAAGAGAATCCCGACATGCAGGCGTTCATGCTTCACGCGCTGGCGGTTTACCACGCGCCGTTCGCAGACCAATTGACAGGCGCTTCCATCCCAAAGGCCTTGGACAATCTGTGGACGAAGCGGGATGCGCTCAACGCCTACACCCGCGCGCTGCTCGCCTTAAGCGCGCACCATCTCCACCAGGCCGACAAGGCGAGGATTCTGATCGAGAATCTGGAGAACGGCGTGAAACGCGACGAGCGTCCTGACACGTCGGTGCTCGTGGGCGGCAAACCAGACAACGCCGGCGTTATGGGCACGGCACACTGGGGCGAGGACGGCATTTACTGGCGCTGGAGCGACGGCGGCGTCGAGGCGACGGCGTTTGCGTTGCGCGCGTTGCTGACGATTGATCCGAAGAACAAACTCGTCGAGCCGGTCACGAACTGGCTCATCAAAAACCGCCGCGGCGCGCAGTGGAGCAACACGCGCGATACCGCCATCGTCGTGCTGGCGATGAACGATTATCTGCGCGTGAGCGGCGAGTTGAAACCGGAACTGGAATACGAGTTGATCGTGAACGGCAAATCCATCGCCAGGAAAAAAGTCAGCGGCGCGGATGTGTTCAATGCACCGAGCCGGTTCACGATTGATCCGAAGTTGATCAAAGACGCAAACGAAATCCGTATCGTGCGCAGAAACGGCGACACGCCGATTTACTTCGCCGCCGAAGCCAAGTTCTTCAGCCTTGAAGAGCCGATCACACCGGCAGGCAACGAGATTTTTGTGAAGCGCGAATATTACAAGCTCGTTGGGCGGCCGACGCTGCTCAAGGGCTATGTTTATGACAAAGAGCCGTTGCGCGACGGCGAATCCGTGAAAAGCGGCGAACGTGTCGAGACGCTCATCACCATCGAGGCGAAGAACAATTACGAGTATTTGATGTTTGAGGATTTGAAACCCGCCGGACTGGAAGCAGTCGAAGTGCGGAGCGGCGAATCCGTGTATGCGCGAGAATTCAAGTCAGGCGCCGTCGAACGAAAGTTGGGCGGAGCCAAGAGTCCACAGTCCGCAGTCCCGAGTCCACAGTCAAAAGCTGCGCTCCCAGCCGGACGGCGGGCGGCCATTCGCCCAACACCGCGTCCAACGCCCGCTCCCGGCGCGGATGAAAGTGATTTCACGGGTCGCCAACGGTGGGTTTACCAGGAATTGCGCGACCGCAAAGTGGCGTTGTTTCTCGACAAGCTGCCGGAAGGCGTTTGGGAAATCCGCTACGACTTGCGCGCAGAAGTGCCGGGACAATTTCACGCGCTGCCAGTCACCGGCCAGGCAATGTATGTGCCGGAGATTCGCGCGAATGGAACTGAGTTGCGCATCAGAGTTGACGATGCGAAGTAACCCCCACTGACGATGAGTCCAAGCGATCCCGGCACAACGAAGCCGTGAGTGGGTAAATTCATCCGGGCCCGGCGGTCGCAACTCCACCGGCAAACCAAGGGGCAGTCCCCTAACCCGGCGTAGCCGGAACCAAGAGTTGAAAAATGGAAATCGAAGTATGCACAGCCATCGGCCTGTCAAGGTTGACGCGAATGTTTGCCTTATCACAATCGCGTCCATTGTTCCTGCTCGCGCAGGTGGAGTCGCGCCAGAGGCGCGTAAACATTGCTCAATCTGAGCATCCGCATCATACACAAGACGACTCACGGTTTCACGAAAGATGTTGCGCACTTTGCGCGACATTTTTCTGCTAAGGGACTAATTTAATTAGGGGACTGCCAACCAAGGTAAACAGTTGCCCCGGCACAATCCCTGCGGCAATCTATCATCTGCATGACTGTGCGTGCGCAGGAAATTTCATTGCGGCTGGGCCGGCTCGATGTCTCGCGGCTGGCCTGGGCCCTGGCGCTCTCGCTTGCGTTGCATCTGCTGGGGTGGGGCACCTACAGCCTCGGGAAGCGATTCCATTTTTGGGAGAAAGTCCATTGGCCAGCGTGGGTGCAGACCGTTACTCAGAAGCTCGCTTTGGTGGTCAAGAAAGAGGAAAAACGACCGCCGATTGACCGCGAGCCGCCGTTGATGTTTGTGGACGTGAGCGATGCGCAGGCCACCAGCGAACCGCCGAA
>CAZNOE010000340.1:0-6541 GCA_964574525.1 uncultured Bifidobacteriaceae bacterium | reverse complement strand
TCTTCACCGCACAGGAGCGGACTTCCACCGCTCCATCCCCTCGCCTTCTCAGGCGCACGAGCGCCCGCGTCCCGCGTGCGAGTTCGGGCGTCGCGCCCGAACTTTTGTCACACCCTATTTCGGGAATTGCCGGCGGGAAAAAATTTGTGGAACGATGTTTTCGGCGGGACGCCGAAAACCACACGCCGGAGGCGTGTGCTCCCCGGAACACGGCATCGCGTCCGTCTTCAATTTCGGAGTTCGGGTTGAACCAGGAAGGCGCTTCCGGTGAGGGAAGCGCCTTGGTCGTGGAAAAATTCCAGGCAGGGAAGGTTACTGCACTTCTTTCCAGTTGGTGGGAATGTAGCCGCGGCCCAAGCCGATCTTGCGCAAGTTCTCATCGTAATGGAACTTGTAGTTGCCGTTCATTTGGACCGATTTGCTGACGCTGGCGCCGACGAAGTCGTAGGTGGTGACGCCGCTGCCGTTGAGATGGAAGTCTGCCTGGGGCGCGTAAATCACGCCAGTGAAATTGGCATTGCCGCCAAGGCTGATGTCGGTGCAAGTGGGCAGTCCAAAGAGGTAAAAGTTCGCCGCATTTTGATTGTAATTGTTGAGGAAGCCGTTGCCGGTGTCCGAAAAGTTGCCTCCCATATAGATCTTGAGGGTTCCCCCAGCCATAAGATCAATGTGGCCCAGGCCGCTGAAGCTGGCGGTGCCAGTCACGTAAAGACGCACGGTCGCCCCCGGTGCCACATAAATCTTCCCGCCGAGCGAGGTGAGCTTGTAATTTCCACTCGTGGCAAACGCGTAAGTGTAAGTTGTGCCACCGATCAAGACATTTTGCTGCAACAAACTCGGCGCCAGCCAGGTCGTCGCCCCGATGGGCAGCACGACCGGATCGAAGAGGACATTCATGTCATCGGTGGCGTGGCCGGGCTGGACGCCTGTGTTTCCGCCTTCGACCCAGGCGCGGTCGCCGACCGAGCCGTTGTCCCCGATGTCAATGACGCCTTTTGGACCTGTCTTGACAACACCCTTGATTTTGGCGTTGCCGATATCAAGCGCGCCGATGATGACGTCGTCGGTCACGACGTCGCCGCCGGCTTTGGTTTTGTTGAGGTTGCCGCTGGGGTACAAGCCGGCGTTGCTGAAATTCGGATCGGCGGAATCGAAGCTGTCGGTCATGACGTTCTTGCCGTTGAAATCAATGGTTTTCAGGGCCGCCATGGCGACGTTGAACAACGGATCAACTTTCGTCCGCACCTCGAGCTTGCGAGCGAGGGCCGCGGGCCGGGGCGGATTTACACTCACTGCGGCAAAAAAGCTTTGGGGCGCGGACGCATGGGAATTGAAACTCCAGGCCACGGTCCCGACCGAGCGAATGCTCGGCGTCGGCGGAGTGGTCAGGCTGTTGGTGATGTAGGCGTCGTAGTAATTGCTGCCGAGGTAACGCCTGGTGTGATAGACATTGGCCGCAACCGTCTCCCAATGGTCGGCGTACAAAGCCGAGCTGTTGGTCCAGGTGTAGAGTATGTCGAAGTTTCCCCCGCTTCGGTTCATCATGGCCAGGGCGTCCTCGACGCCCGCCTCGGAAAGCGCGATGGAACTGTTCCAGGTCTGCGACCGCGCGACCGAGAGATTCTGTTTTTGGGCCATGATGAGATAGCCTGCCAGGGAAATCCCGATGATGAAGGTGATCCCGATGGTGATCAACAGAACACTGCCGCGCTGGTTTCTTTTTGTAACAACGATGGTTTTCATGATTTTGTATTGTGGTTAATTGCGAATGACGATTTTGGCGGTTTGCACGCTTTCGGTGTTGACCTTTTCACCCAGGATTTTCCGCGAGCACTTCCAACTCACGTCAATCAGCTTGGTCGTGGCGAGCTGGCTGGAGGAGACAGGATACCAGCTCCAGTTATTGGAAGGATTGCGCTGATAAATGCTGAAATTGAGATAGTCGCATTGGGTCAATAAAACCTTGTTCGTGCCCCCGCTCTGGCGCGTAAGGTTGCCCGTTGAGGAATTGTAGCTGTAGGTATTCGTGCCGTTGTCGTTGGCTCGAAGTGAGATTTGCTTGGGTGTGTACGTCAGTAACTGTCGCGATTGACGGACATCGCGGCTCAAAATGTCGAGCGCGGTGCGGCTGGCGCGGTCCAGATCGCCGTAATTGCCCATCGCCACAAAGCTGCGCGCCGTGGAGACAGCCAGCTTCCCGACCGCGGCAAAGACGACGACGGAGATCGTGGACGCGATCAGCACTTCCATCAATGTCATGGCCCGGCGGCTTCGATTGGCCGCCGCAGCGTTGTGGATTGAGGTGACGTTCATGGAGGGTCGCAGATCAATTGCTGTACACGTAATTTTGAACGCCGTCGCGCGCGGAATAGGTCTTCATGCTGCGTTGGTGCACCCGTGCTGCACCGGAAAAGCTGGTGTTGGTCCAATAAACTGTCACGGTGATCGCCCGCATTCGGTCGGCATAAGTGGCGGTGGGGTTCAGGTTCGCCGCCCCAACCGACATCGTGCCCTTGTAAGTAATCCCTTTGGATTGTCCATTCGTGATGGACGGATAGTAATAAGTGGTGAAGGTGGCGGGGATCATGTTGCTGTAACAAAGCTGATCCCAGTTGTAGAGCCGGATGCCCTCCAGCCGCTCAAGCATGATTTGTGTGGCGCGCAGGTTCTCGCGCGACGCTTTGGTGACGATAAAACCGGACGACATGGCGGCGTAAAGGGAAGCGAACGCAATCAGCATCACCGCCACGGACACGAGGACTTCGGCGAGCGTGAAAGCCGACGCTCCCCGTGCGGGAGACTGGCGGGTTGCCGGTGCGAGGTTCATGAGTTCAATGCAGCTCGAATTGTGCAAGCCAGAAGTCCTTTGTCGCTCCCGGCCTGATTGCGATGCAACGCAAGTTTCCTGCCATCCCGCTTTTCCGGCAATTTCTCGCGGGCCTGCGTATGCCCCCCCCCGAAAAATGGTCACGCTGCCTTACTTTGGTACGCGCTCCTGACTTCCATCGGTGCAAACACAGCATCGCGAAACGACACTGCTCGTGCCGTGCCACGCGGACTCTGCTTGAACTTTCCGGTCCTTTTCCCTAATCGTTAGGCGCGATGCACGACACACAGCAGTTCAAAGTGCCCAAGTGGCCGTTTTTCCTGGGTGACGCCTGCCTGGTGGGACTGGCCTATTTTGTTTATTGGCAGGGCAATACTCCCTTGGGCCGCTGGGAAATCGCGGTCGCCGGCATTTGCGTCGCGCTGGGTGCGCTGCTCGGTATCATCCCTTTTTTCCTGGAATACCGCGCGCTGCTCAAACGCATCGAGACGAGCGCGCTGGGCACGGCCGCCGAAAAAATTCAAAACCTCGAAATTCTTGCCACGCAAATCAGCGGCGCGACCAACCATTGGCAATCGGCCCAGGATCAGGCGGACAAAACCGCGGCCCTGGCCGGGGAAATTTCCGGGCGCATGGCCGCCGAGGTCCGCGACTTTACGGCGTTCATGCAGAAAATCAACGAAGGCGAGAAGGCCACGCTCCGCCTCGAAGTCGAAAAGCTCCACCGCGCCGAGAACGACTGGCTGAATGTGCTCGTTCATATGCTCGACCACGTTTACGCGCTTTACAGCGCCGCCGAACGCGCCGGACAGACCCATTTGGTCGGGCAACTCGGCCATTTCCAAAACGCGTGCCGTGACGCCGCGCGCCGGGTCGGCCTCGTGCAGTTTGGCGCCGCGCACAACGAGCCGTTTGACGCGCAGCGCCATCAATGGGCCGATGGTGATTCACCGCCGTCGGGCGCGCTCGTCACCGAGACGGTGGCTGCGGGGTACACCTTTCAAGGCAAACCCGTCCGGTCCGCCCTGGTGCGCGTGAGCAACGGCGAAGCACCCGGGGGTGTTCCGGTTGAATTGGGCATGGCCGATGTTCTCGCCGCAAAGGCAACGGGGCAAAGCAATTTGCCTCTTGAGCCGAAGGATGAAGTTCCGACCTGACCTGGTCTCGCGTAAGGCGGATTCCTCCGGCTGGTCACTGGCTTCGCCTCCTTGCGCCGGCGGCTGCGGCACACAAAAACTCGATGGCTTGACCGGATCTCACTCGAAGTGCAGCACCCCGAAGCAGCGCGGCAGGTGAAAATTCAACTCATCCACCGGTGACCACGCGGCCCAGTGCGGTCGCGTGCTGTCCTCGGCGCACTTGAAAAAATTTCCGCGCCACATCTGGCCACTGACTTTGCCAAGCGACCCGGCGTAATTTTCAAACAGCGCAAACGGAATGAGGAATTGCAACGTCCACGTCACCGGCTCTGTGATTTCGGGATCAACCACGCGCGGTAATGAAGCGCGCGTCTGAATCAGCTGGCCGATCTCCGGCGGCACTTTGGTGAATTGCTTGAACCCGTCCGGCGTTCGTTCCGGGTTGGTGATGTGGCAGCACAGAAACGCGCCGCCGCAGTTGAATTCGAAGTTGAAGTAGCCGCGCCCCGACTTCGGTTCGGCAAAGAACTCCACGCAACTGTCCCTCCAGACTTCGCTGTGATACTCCGTGCGCACGCAGCGCACGTAGCGGTCATGTACCCGGAAGATGCCGTGGATTCCGCGCTCGTCGTGAAGCAGGCGGGCGGAGGTGCGCGGACGGTGATCGCTGCCTTCCGGGCGGAAATGTTTTATCTCCAGCGTCCCGGCGCTTTGCCACGCGGCGTTTTCCCAGTTCGCCTCCAGCGTCGGCGGCGCGGCGGTTTTGCGAATGAGGTATTCCAATCAATACTGCGGTTTGCCCGTCACCAGTGCCGCCCGGTGTTTCTCCACTTCGCGCTGGAGGTCGGCGATCACGTCGGGATTGTCTTTGGCGACGTCGAATCTTTCCGACGGATCATTTTCAAGTTGGAACAACCACGGCGGGTCGTGCTTTTCAAACATGAGCGGGCTTCCCGGACTCCCGTAACCGTTCGCGGTTTGGAAGTGCGCCTTGAACGCGCCTTTGCGCACGGCGAACAATTCATCGCCGCGATAATAAAACATCACGTCGCGCAGACTTTTTCCCGCGCTGAATAGAATCGACGACATATCCACGCCGTCCATCACCCGGTTGGCCGGGATCGGCACGCCCGCGAGTTTAAGCGACGTGTTGAACAAATCCATCGAGCACGCCAGTTCGCGCGTGGTGACGCCGGCCTCAATCCGGCCCGGCCACCAGGCGATACCCGGTTCCCGCATCCCGCCTTCCCAGGTGCTGCCTTTGCCTTCCTTCAATAGACCCGCCGAGCCGCCGGCCAATCCGCGGATCAGCCACGGCCCATTGTCGCTCGTGAAAAACACGAACGTGTTCTCCGCCAGTTTTTCGTCGCGCAAAGTTTTCAAAACCTGGCCCACACTCCAGTCAACTTCCTCCACCACGTCGCCAAACAGCCCGCGCGCGCTTTTTCCCTTGAATTTCTCCGACGCGAACAGCGGCACGTGCGGATAAGTGTGCGCGAAGTAGAGGAAAAAACGTTTCTTCTTGTTTTCGCGGATGAATTGGAGGGCCTCGGCGGTGTAGCGTTTCGTGAGCGTGCTCAAGTCGGCCGGCTGCTCGATGATTTTTTCATTTTGCAGCAAGGCGCAGTTGAACCATTTCAGATCGGGATTCAAGCTGCCGGACGCGCCTTTGGGAATCTGCTCCGCCGGCTCCATGTCATTTGACCAGCGCAAACCGTAGTAATGATCGAAGCCGTGGCGTGTGGGCAAAGAATTGCCTGTGCCGCCATCGAGATGCCATTTGCCGATGCACGCGGTCGCGTAATCCTTCGTCTTGAGCGCGCGCGCGATGGTGATTTCTTCCAGCGGCAGACCGCCGGTGTCTTTGGCGTAAATCACGCGACGCTTTTCGCTTCCCGCCATGCCGCTGCGGATCGGCAGCCGTCCGGTGAGCAGCGCGGCGCGGCTCGGCGTGCAAACGCAGGCGGCGACGTAAAAATCCGTGAAGCGCATTCCCTCCGCCGCCATGCGGTCGAGGTTCGGCGTGCGAATCGTCGGATGGCCGTAGCAACCGAGGTCGCCGTAACCAAGATCGTCCGCGAGGATGATGACGATGTTCGGCGGGCGCGCCACGGCTTGCAGGGTTGAAACCAATTCTCCACCGAAAAGACTGAGTGCGCCGCCGAGCAGCGAAACGAGGGCTGGCTGGTTCATTGCGGTAAAGTTGACCCCACTCCTCCAAGTCGCGCAAGGTTGGAGTGTGCCGTTGGAGTCCAAGCTTTAGCTTGTCCGAAAATGCGCGGACAGCCTGAAGGCTGGACTCCAACGCGAGGAAAATTTCCTTGCCAGTATTCATCGCAAACAGATGATGCGCCGATGTTCAGCATGAAACGCAGCGTCGCTTCGCCGCGTGCTGACCGCGCCGAATGAACAACCACGTCACACTCAACCCCATTGACCTGGCCGTCTTCGCGCTCTACATGCTGGCCACGATTGCGCTGGGCTTCTGGGTGGCGCGCCAGGGCCGCGACACCGCGCAGGGCTATTTCCTCGGCAACAAAACCATCCCGTGGTTCGTCATCGGCGCTTCGATGGT
>CAZNOE010000339.1:0-6554 GCA_964574525.1 uncultured Bifidobacteriaceae bacterium | reverse complement strand
GTACCAGCCGCGCCAGGCAAACGTGTGATAAACATCTTTCTTATACGGCCGCACGGCCGCCGGCCCCAACCAGGCATCCCAATTCAGATTAGCAGGCACCGGGTCTTCGCCTTTGGGGCGGTCTATGCCTTGTGGCCAGATCGGGCGATTGGTCCAAACATGCAGTTCGAGGGGTTTGCCAATCACTCCGGCCTGCACGACTTCGACGGCGCGCCGCAATCCGTTCTCGGCAGTGCCCTGGTTGCCCATCTGCGTGGCGAGCTTTTTCTCCGCAGCCAGTTTGCGCAACAGACGGGCCTCTTCAACGGTTTGCACGAGCGGTTTCTGGCAGTAACAATGTTTGCCCATCTTCATGGCGCGGGCGGCGGCCACGCCGTGATTGTGATCGGGCGTCGAAACAGTGACGGCGTCAATGTCCTTGCCCGTTTCGTCGAGCAATTTGCGGTAATCGGTGAAGCGTTTGGCCTGCGGAAATTGCCTGGCCTTTTTGTCCAGTGCGTTCTGGTCCACGTCGCATATGGCGACGATGTTCCCGCCACAGGCCGCCGCGTGGCTGCTGTCGCCGTCACCTTTACCGCCCACGCCGATGCAGCCGATGTTGATGCGGTCATTCGCGCCGAGCACACGCCCGACGTAAGGGAACGTAAGTGCCGCCGTGCCGGCAGCGAGGGAGGTGCGTCGCAAAAAATCGCGACGGGTCAAGGAGTTGATTTTAAGAGACGATGGTTTCATTGGCTTTTGCATGAGTTGAGGAAGTGTTGGTGGTTAATCAAGGAAAGTCTGCCGAGGCTCGCTCGTCGCGGCGCCCCGCGCCGTCAGCATCCCGCATTGACGGTCTCGTTTCATGGAGTCGCAGTGTATTCGTTCAACAGCCGCAGGTAAAACGTTATATTGCTCCGGCGAAACACCACAGCCGCGGAATAAGCTGACGATAGTAAGGTGCGACGAATTCATCGAACGTGGGTTTTGGAATCATCATGGACAAAATGCTCGTTGCCGCGGCAGGCCTGTGAATTACAATGAAGCCGATTGAAAGCAACATCTCAGAGGCAACGAACCAAAGGAGGTCCCTTCGTCTTCGTCTTTCTGCTTTTACTTTTTGTCCTCGAACCGCTGAGCGCGCACGCCGCCGACGGTCTGGCGCGGCGAGAGTGGACCGTGGATGGCGTTGTCCGCGAAGCATTGGTTTACGTTCCGGCCACCGCCAAAACAAACGCCAGCCCCGTCGTCTTTGCATTTCACGGCCACGGCGGCTCGATGAACAACGCCGCGCGGATGTTCGGCTATCACACGCTCTGGCCGGAGGCGATTGTCGTTTACATGCAGGGCCTCAACACGCCGGGACGCTTGACCGATCCCGAAGGCAAGCGACCCGGCTGGCAAAAGGATGTGGGCGATCAAGGCGACCGCGACTTGAAATTCTTCGACGCCGTGCTCACGAGCCTGGAGCAGGATTATCGCGTGGACAAAAAGCGCATTTATTGCACCGGCCACTCGAACGGCGGTGGTTTCACCTATCTGCTCTGGGCCGCGCGGGGCGATCGGTTTGCGGCCTTCGCACCCTCGGCTTCAATCGCATCGCCCAGGCAACGCCCGGAACTCAAGCCCAAGCCCGTGCTGCATGTCGCCGGCCAGAACGATTCGCTCGTGAAGTTCGAGTGGCAGCAGCAGATGATGGACGCGCTACGCAAGCTCAACGAATGCGGCGAAGGCAAGCCGGACGAAAAGTGGTGCACCGTTTACGAGTCCAAGGTAAGCGCTCCGGTGGTGACGTTCATCCATCCGGGCACGCACGCCTTCCCACCCGCCGCGCCGGCAATCATCGTGAAGTTCTTCAAAGAGCACGCGCAGCCGTGAGTAGTGGCATGAGCCTTCGGCTTGTGACGGTGCCGCCGAGCCTCCTGGCTTGGCGAAAGCGCGCAGAACGAGCGTCGCCGCCAACCCGGAGGGTTTACGACACGGTAGCAAGCCGGAGGCATTGCTCCACTGCCTCGCGTCAGTTGCTCCCTGCCTGAAAAGATTTTTGTCCGCTTTTCCCCTTCGGCGGGTCTTTAATAGTGAAGAAAGATGACGGACGGCCAACAACTGCTCGCCCAGTACGCCGAGTCCGGTTCGGAAACGGCCTTTCGCGAACTGGTGACGCGTTACGTGGACCTGGTTTATTCAGCCGCGGTCCGGCTGGTGAACGGTGACACGCATCTGGCGGAAGACGTGACGCAAACGGTTTTTGCGGACCTGGCCCGGATGGCGCACGCGCTTTCCCGCGAGGTGACGCTCGGGGGCTGGCTGCACCGGCACGCCTGTTTCGTCGCCAGCAAAACCATGCGCGGCGAGCGTCGCCGTCAAGCTCGTGAAAGGCAGGCTGCTGAAATGAATGCCAACGAAGATCACTCCGCCGCCAATCTGGCGCGGGTCACCCCGATTCTGGACGACGCCATCAACCAGCTCGGGACGGAGGACCGCGCCGCCATCCTGCTGCGTTTTTTCGAGCAACGCGATTTCCGATCCGTGGGCGAAGCGTTGGGCAGCAACGAAGAAGCGGCGCGCAAACGCGTGGATCGCGCACTGGAGAAGCTGGAGTTGTTGCTCAAGCGGCGTGGCGTGGCTCTTTCCGCGACGGCCTTGGGCGCAACGCTTGCAACCCAGGCCGTCACGGCCGCGCCGGTGGGATTGGCGATCAGTATTTCCGGCGCCGCGTTGGCCAGCGCGGCGACTGGTGGTGGAACGGCCTTAACCTTCTTGAAAATTATGAGCATGACCAAACTGCAAGTCGGTATCATCAGCGCCGTTGTCGTCGCGGGAATCTCAATTCCCTGGGTGATGCATCAACGGACACAAACGAAGTTACACGAAGCGAACGAGGCTCTGCGCCAGCAGGCCGAAGCGGCCAGCCGCCTGGCGGCGGAGAATGAACAACTCGCCAAACGCGCGGCGCTGGCCGGCGCTCCGGCGCCGTCCTCGAACAACAGTCCGTCGTTGGAGTTGCTGAAACTGAAAGGCGAAGTCGGAAGACTGCGCCGGGAAAACGCGGACACAGCGGCTTCCAAAACGAACGGCCCGAGCATCCTTAGCGGCATCGCCGCCAATCCCGAGATGATGAAGATGATCCGGGCCCAGAACAAAGCAGGCCTGCAAATGGCTTACAAGGAATTCGCCAGGAAAGCGAAGCTCACAACCGAACAAACGGATCAACTCAGCGATCTGCTCGCCGACAATGCCGTCGGCTGCATTGAGCCGATTACGGAGATCCTGCGCGATGGAAAAACGGTCGAGGAAGTGAAAGCGGTGTTTGATGCTCGTGATGCCGCTTTTCTGGAAAAGGTGCAGGCCCTTCTCGGTCCCGAGGGATTTGCGCAATATCAGGAATATACTCGCAACCTTGTGAGCGCTGGAACGGCCGAGCAGTTCAAAGGCAAGTTGACCGGTGATACGGGAGAGAAGGACGCAAAATCGAAGCAACTGTATCAACTCATGCTCGAGGAAACGCAATCCGCGCTCGCCGCGACCGGGCTTGGCGCTGACTTTCAGACCGCTCCGATGCTCAATTTCCGCAACATCGCTTCCGCTTCGGAGGCGGAAAAGAACTTGAAGCTGATGGATGGCATCTATGAGCGGGTCGCTGCGCGGGCTGGTTCGTTTCTGAGTCCGGATGAATTGAAACTGTTTGCCGACTTTCGCACGAGTGCCATCAATCAGAATCGCATGGCCCTCGAGGTGAACCGGAAAATGATGTCGCCCGGCCCGCAGTAAGGCAGGGACGCTCGCGCACCCTTGCGAAAGAAGGAAAGCCGTGCGCTCCCCATCTTCAACGGCACCATTTCAGTTCAGGCGAGAGTGCCTGACCTATTGGACGACGGTGAACTCGTTCCAAGTGCTTCGGTTTTCCGTTGCAGCACGTGATTCCCGTGATTAGCCAGAAGCGGGCGTCACTTCGGCGGCGGCGGCACAAGGCACGCCTGCGGCACGCTGGCGTTGCCGTCGGCGTCCACCGCGTAAAGCAGCGCGTCGCCTTTGAGTTGGAGATGCGCAACGATCACCCCAGCTCCCGGCTTTTGCTGTGGCGTCGCGCCGGGCGCCTGGGTGATCTTGAGCTGGTCGCCATTGGCAAACGGCCCGGCCACGAAGCTGCTGGCCGAGTCTTTGATGTAGATTTTCGGATTCGGATCACAATTGTCCCTGGCCAGCACTTGGTAGAAGCCATCGGGATTCTGTCCGCTCGCGGGGTTCTTGCCGCCATTGGGCTCGTTCTTGCCCGAAGGATTGGTCCCCGGCCGACAACTGGCGACGGGCGGTTCCACGTCGTTCACGGTGACGGTGAAGCTGCACGAGGTTTTGTTGGTGGCCGCATCCGTGGCCGTGCATGTGACTACGGTCGTGCCTTTCGGGAAGACCGAACCGGACGGCGGGCTGCACACGAGCGTGACGCCCGGGCAGTTGTCAGTGGCCGAGGATGTGTAGAAGACGACGGCCGAGCAGAGGCCCGGGTCGTTCCCCTTCACGATGTTGGTCGAGCAAACCACCGTGGGCGGCTGGGTGTCGTTGACGACGACGTTGAAGGTGCAGTTGTTGCCCGTGGCCGCGGTACAGGTAACGACGGTCGAGCCCACGGGGAAGAACGATCCCGGCGGCGGCACGCAGGTCACGACACCGCAGCCGCCGCTCGTGCTCGGCGCCGGATAGTTCACAACCGCGCCACATTGATTGGGATCGTTGCCGACGACAACGGTCGGCGGGCACGTGAGGAGACAAGGATCGCAGGCGAACCGATCGAAGATGGTTTGCTGGCCGAGCGGAGTGCCCGCACCGGTGAAGGTGTTTCCCGTCCAGACCGCGTAGGCCACGCCACCCACCACGGCGATGCCGTTATACTCACCGATACGCGTCGTGGGAGTGCTGGTTGCGCAGTCAAACCGGCAGCCCGCGCCGGCATCGGGGTCGAACGGCACGTCGTTGATCCGGAAGTCCGGGTCAAACGTGACGCCGCCGTTGTGGCTGCTCGTGGCAAACACATCGAGCAGGAACCGGCCCGCCGAGTTCGTCAGGCCGCGGCGGTTGTCGTAATAATGAACCGAGATGCAGCCGGTTACCGGATCAATGCTCGCGGTGGGCATCACTTGGAAGGAAGTGCCGGGCCCACTGTCAATGCGCGCGGGCGCAGTCCAGTTCACGCCGTTGTTGGCGGAGATCGTGATGTACACGTTGGCCGCGTCGCCGGAGCTGGGATTGTTGTCGGGGTCGTCATTGGCCACTACATAGATGCGCCCGGCCGTGTTCGGATCGGCCAGCACCCAGGCCTGCCCGGTGCCGAGCAGCCAGAAACGCGCGCCGGGGATGGTGCCGTTCTGGGTCTGGACGTTGTCGGTCACGTCCGCCGCACCTGCTGCGTAGGCGAGATTCTTCTGCGGGAAGGTGGCCCCGCCGTCGGTTGACCGCAGGATGAAAACCTTGCCGGATATTCCGTCGTCGGCGCCGCTCGCGTCGGAGCCGGTTTGGGAATGATAAGTGACATACACGTTGCCATTCGGGGCCACCGTGTTGTGCGCGGGCCACACGAACCCTTCGCCACCGGCGGAGAGCGCCGCGGCGAGAGTCCACGTCTGTCCCTGGTTGCCGGAGAACACAGAGCGCACCACGGAACCGGAAGTCAAGTCGGTCCAGACGATGTGCAGCCGGTCGCGGAACGGGCTGCCCGCGTGCCAGTCCAGAGCCAGCCAGCATTTGTCATGGAAGTTGGCGGGCGCGGGCAGGTTGACTCCAGCCGAGGCGGTCACGTTCACCGGGTAGCCGGGAAGGAGCGCGCCCGTGTTGGGGTCATGTTGCGCGAGGAAAATGTCGAATCCGCTCGCAGACGGTCCGTTGGTAACGAGCAAGTAGGCCCAGAACAGCCGCCCCTGACTGTCGTAACCCAACGAGGAATCTCCACCGCTAGCCCCGCTGTGCGTCGGCGGCACACCGGCCGCCACGGACGGCAGGAAACTCGCACCGCCGTTGACGGAAACGCGAATGCCCAAGTAGGTCGCCACGGCGACGTGCAGTGGATTATTCGGGTCCACCGCGATGGACGGCTCGTTATTGTTGAAGCCCAGCGAAACGTCTGCCGCAGGACCGGGCACCGTCGGCGCTTGCTGAAGCGACGGGAATAGTTGCAGTTGCTGCGGCCAAGGCATCGCCTCCTGAAAACCGGAGAGACGATGTCTGTTGTCGGCAGGTCCGGCGCCAGCAGGCAGCGCCAACAGAATGGCCGCCAGGCAGCTGGTTCGAGAGATCGCACCGACGAGCCTGGCGCGCCTTGAATTACTGAGCGTTGTTTTCATTTACCTTCCTTTCCGGCCGGCTTGGGCCGTTTTGTTGGTTATGACGAATTGGTTCGACAGGTGGTTTGGGTGGACAGGAATGCAGCAACGCTTGAAAGGGCTCCGCCGCCGAGCGCGGTGGCTCTCCGCCGGGAATCGGTTTGAGTGCATTGCTGGTTTACGTCGCGCCCTCGCACCGGGGTGGCACGAGTTTCCGATTAGCAGAAGATCCGTCCTTTGTCAAAGCGACATTTTCAAAAC
>CAZNOE010000338.1:2766-6561 GCA_964574525.1 uncultured Bifidobacteriaceae bacterium | reverse complement strand
CGCGCCAACGCCGCGCCGTATGGGTTGAGCGCGTATGTGTTTACGCGCGACCTGAACCGCGCGTTCCGGCTGATGGAAGCGATCGAGGCTGGCATGATTGGCATTAACGACGGCCTGCCCACAACGAGCAACGCGCCGTTCGGCGGCGTGAAGCAGAGCGGCTGGGGACGCGAACTTGGGAGCGAAGGTCTGGACGCGTTCCTTGAAACGAAACATGTATCAATCGGCCTTTGACTGAGCTCTCATTAACACCCTAGCTGGGTGTATGACTGCCGTTGGTCGGCTGCAACCGCTCCAGCGGTTTTCGACTGGGCGTGGAAACCGTTGAAACGGTTCAGGAGATAGCGGTTCTCCACTTCACCCAGCTAAAGCAGCTAAAGCTGGGTGTTAATGAGAACCGAGCGAAGCAACTTTGAAAGATGAACGAACCAAAACCGGCAAATTTTCTGGCGGCGGCGGATGGCGCGTTCCATTACGTGGAAAAATCCAACCCGCAAACGTCCAACCTGCAATTTCTGACCTGGGGCGTTTACACTTTGAGCGGCCCGGTTACGAGCGGGGCGCTCGCCCACCTCGACGAAGAGGCGTTGCTTTTTTGTTGGCAGGGCACGGTGCATGTGTCCTTGGGCGGACGGAATTTTGTCCTCGAACGTTACGATGTGCTCTACGTGCCGCGGGCCACTCCGTACCGGCTACGGCAGAAAGCGGGCGAGAGCAAGGTGATCGTCTGTCGCGCGCCCGCAGAAAAGCAGAATCCGATTTTTCACGCGCGCTGGAAGGAGTTCTCGAAGGATGAAAAGCGCATCCGGCATCTGAAGGGCAAGGATGTGTTCCTCATGTTCGACGTGAGCGAGCCGGCAGACAAACTCGTCGCCGGCTATACGATTTTCCAGCCGCACCAGCGCTCGTGGCCGCCGCACAATCACACGGACCAGGAGGAAATTTACATTTTCACCAAAGGCTGCGGCTCGATGGAGGTTTACGCGGATGAAGAGACGAAAAGTTTCGTGCGTTCGGTGGGCGAAGGCGACGCCGTCACAATTCCGATCCTCAACTACCATCCAGTGTTCAGCCAGGATGAGGAATTGCATTTCATCTGGTGCATCGCCGGCGCCCGTTATTGGGTGGGCGACAAGAACAAGGATTTCATGAGCGGGAAGGTGGACAAGCTCACCACGTGATCGGGGCCGCATGGGAAACCAGCTAACGAACGAGGCGTTTGCTCACGGTCAAATCGTCCGTGAGCCCGTGGGCTCCGACAGCGGCTATTGGGCCGGCGCGCCGGGCGCGTTTTTCGCTCCGGACGAACGCGCGTGGTATCTCACCTATCGTCTGCGGCGGCCACGCGGCGTTCAACCGGACCGCGGCGGGGAAGCACGCATAGCGCGTTCGACCGACTTGCAACATTGGGAGGATGCGTGGGCTGTCACCAAAGACAAATATGAGAGTGTGTCCATCGAGCGGAGCACGATTCGCAAAGGTGCAGACAGTCAATGGCGCTACTTCACCAGCTTTGTTGATCCGGCTGACGGGCGTTGGTGTGTTTCGATCCTCAAAGCGGGCGAAGTTGGGAAACTCGACGCGACGAGCGCGCGCTCTGTGTTCAAGGCCGCGCCGTTGGGCTTGGAAGGAATCAAGGACCCGTGGCTGCTGGAGTTGCAGCGCGTGTTCTATATGATCCTGAGCGTGGCTGTTCCAACGCCGAAAACAACCGACCTATCACACTCAACACTCGACATCTTTAACACTGGAGAATGCGTCTCGGCCACTGGCTTGGCCACCTCGCGTGACCTCGACCATTGGGAATGGCAGGGCGTCGTGTTTGCGCCGTCCAACGTGCTGCCGGCATCTTGCCGGCAGGAACTGAATGGAACTTCCGGCAAGATGCCGGAAGCACGTCTTGTGCGTCCGACAGGCTGGGACGCTTACTGCCGGCGCATCAACAGCATCGTTCCCGTCGTTGGAGAATTTCTTGCGTTCTACGACGGAAGCGCCAGCCACGCCGAAAATTATGAGGAGAAAACGGGGCTCGCCATTTCAGCCGACCTGCAAAATTGGAAAACGCTGACTCCCGACGGACCGGCATTCATCAGTCCGTTCACCTCGAAATCTTTGCGGTACATTGATGCGCACATCATCGGTGAAGAGGTCGTCATTTTCTACGAGTTCGCCCGACCAGACGGCGCGCATGATCTACGGGTTGTCAAATGCGACACGAGCGCACTGCAAAAATTGATTTGAGCGCCGATGACTCCCGATTACCTGCAAATCCCAGCCAGCGAACTCGGCAAATACACGCCCGTCAAGGTTCGCATCCTGGGCGACGTGGCATCGCTCGCCCACGATCTGGCGCAGGCGATGTTTGACGAAATCCTGGCCCGGGAGCAAAACGGGCGCGGGGTAACGATGATCGTTCCGGTCGGGCCCGTGGATCAATTCCCGATTCTGGCGCAGATGCTCAACGAACGCCGCGTTTCCTGTCGGCGCGGGGTGTTCATCAACATGGACGAGTACCTCACGGATGACGACCGTTGGATTCCGCCGGAACACCCCCTGAGTTTTCGCGGCTACATGCAGCGCAAGTTTTACGATTTGCTCGAACCTTCGCTCGCGCCACCGCTGGCACATCGTGTTTTTCCTGATCCCGTTGAACCGGCGGCGATCCAACGGTTGATCGAGGCCCGCGGTGGCGTTGACGTTTGCTACGGCGGCATTGGCATCAACGGGCACATCGCCTTCAACGAACCGCCAGAGCCGGGCGAGCAGAGTCCGGTTGAAGAATTCGCCGCGCTGCCGACGCGGGTGCTCAGCTTGTCGCGCGAGACGCGCACGATCAACTCGGTCACCGTGGGGGGCGAATTGGCGGTGATTCCGAAACGCGCCATCACGGTCGGCATGAAGGAAATCCTTGCCACGCGGCGGCTGCGGTTCTATTGCAATCGCCAGTGGCAGAGCGGCGTCATCCGGCGCGCGTTGCACGGCCCGCTGACTTCCGCGTGCCCGGCGTCATTGCTCCGGTTGCACCCGGATGCGGTCGTCACCATCGCGGATTACGTGGCAACACCGCCGAACATTCAGTTGCGATAGCCCGAAAATGAAACTCAGCTTCAAACACGAGCGCGTGCTCGCAGTCGTCGCGCATCCCGATGACGCCGAACTGCTCTGCGCCGGCACGCTGGCTCGCGCCAAAGCAGGCGGTGCCGCCCTTGCAATGTGTGTTTTGTGTCAGGGTGACAAAGGACAACCGAGCGAGCCGGTACGGGGGCTGGCGACGGTGCGTCGCAAGGAAATGCGCGCTGCGGCGGACGTGCTGGGCGCGGAACTCTTTCTCGGCGGCCATCCTGATGGGGAGTTGGCCGATGATCGAGCGCAACGAGCGAAGTTGGTGGAGATTTATCGCCGTTTCAAACCAACGCTCGTGCTGGCTCATGCGCCCGAAGATTACCACCCTGACCACCGTGTGGCGTCCGCCCTGGCGGAAGCGGCGTCGTGGTTCTGCGCCTCGCGTGGCCACAAGTCGAAATCGCCCGTGCTCAAAGTCCCGCCCGCCCTGTGGTGGATGGACACGATGAACATGAGCGGATTTGCGCCGGAATTTTTCGTGGACATCACGGAATTCGTCGGGCTGAAAATCCAACTGCTCGCGTGCCACGCCAGCCAGTTGTTGCGGGGCAAGGACGCCGACTTCTGTCCGCTGGCCGAATCGCTCCGCCTGCAAATGCGCGCGCGCGGGATGCAATCGGGCGTCGAGGCGGCGGAGGCCTTTCGGGCGCACCAAGCCTTCAAGCGTACGCG
>CAZNOE010000338.1:0-2666 GCA_964574525.1 uncultured Bifidobacteriaceae bacterium | reverse complement strand
TTAGCTTGCTCCGGAGATGGCGTGGCGCAAGGTGACAAGCTGAAGCTTGGACTCCAACTCACTCCGGCAGCGCCGCATCTTTTGTTTCCGGCAGGAAATAAATCACGACAAGTCCGAGGAGGAAAAAGAAGCCCAACAGCGTCAGCGCCAGCGGCAGTTCCATGCCGGGACGCGCTTTAAGCCAGCCCGAAAAGAACAGCATCGTCGCTGCGAGCGTGCGACCGACGTTGAAGCAGAAGCCAGCGCCGGTCGCGCGCAGATGGGTCGGAAACAACTCGGGAAAATAAATCGCAAAGCCCGCGTGCATTCCCAATGTCAGGAAGCCGAACACTGGGAGCAGCAGCAGAAGTTGGCCGTAGGTTTTCGGCGCGTAGCAAGTGATCGGCACGATGAGGAACGCGCCGAAGAACAGGAGTGCGAAAGTTTTCTTGCGTCCCAATCGCACGCAAAGCGGTCCGAAGGCGAGCAGCCCCAGGCCGCCGCCGAAGGTTTGCACGAAGCCGTAGGCGAACTTCGCTTTCTCCAATGCCTGCGTCGCGGGCACGCCATCGCGGAGCAGCACGTATTTGGCGAGGTCCTGCCCGGCGACCGTCACCGCCCAAAAGCTCCCCAGCCCGACCGCCGCGAGCAACATGCCGAGCAACGCGCGCTTCGCCCAACGCGGGTTCAGCAGCAAATCGCGCAGGCTGCCCATCGGCGGTCCGCTTTGCGTCGCGGCCTTCGCGTCCGCACGCTTCCAGCTCTCGGGTTCCTTGACGCTCGCCATCACCCACGCGACGAGGAGCGCGGGAAGAATTCCGACCAGATACGCATACCGCCAATGCGCGCCGACAGCGATGCCGGCCAGCGTGGCTGTCCACGTGCCGAGCACACTGGTCGCATGAAAAATCCCCGAGGCGTGGGCACGGGCGTTGGCTGGAAAAACTTCGGCAACGAGACTCGCAGCCACGGCCCACTCGCCGCCGACACCCATCGCAACCAGGAAACGCAGTGCTGCCACTTGCCACAGCGAATCCGCGAAATAGGTCAGCCCGGAGAAAATCGAATACATCAAGATCGTGAAGGCCATCGTCGGCTTGCGCCCGATGCGGTCGGCCATGGAACCGAACAAGAGTCCGCCGGCCGTGCCGCCGAGTAGAAAAATGCCGAGGAATTTGTCCCCGTATTCTCTTATCGCCGCGTCGCCGCCAGCGCCGTGTAGAATATCGGCGAGCAGTTGATTGCGCGTGATGTTGAAAATCTGCCCCTCGTAAACATCAAAGACCCAGCCCGCCGAAGCGATGGCAAGAATGAGCCATTGATAGCGTGTGACGCCGTGATACCACTTCGGGTTGGTTGATTCGGTTTGCGACACGGCTTGGTCTGGTGCGACTGGGAACTGGCTTGCCGAACTCAAGCACGCTGGCTGGTTGTCATACCGGCCCGCCTTTGCTTCGCCACGGCGCGGCAGCCTTCGCCCTCCGCTGCGCTACGGGCGAAGGCTGGCGGAGAGAGAGGGATTCGAACCCTCGGTGGGGTATAAGCCCACGCACGCTTTCCAGGCGTGTGCCTTAAACCACTCAGCCATCTCTCCGTCGGCGAATGCCAATGTGAATTCGCCGCGCGCCGCGGGCAATCCTTTTTCGAGAACGAACGCCACGGGTGGAACCATCTTGCCCCGAGTCCGTGCGCGCCTAAGATGCGGAAAGCATGAATGGCGTGACGTTTGGCAAATCCATCTCCTTGGGAAATGTGGCCGTTGCCGAACGCGCTTCGTTTGGAGTGTTTGATCTATGGTGGGTCACGCTCGCCGCCACGCTCATCCCGGTGAGCCTGATCTGGGACTTCTCGTGGGAGTCAACCATTGGAGTGGATCGCTTCTGGTCACCGCCGCATCTGGCAACGCACATTGGCGTGTGGTTGAGTGGATTGCTGGGGGCGCGGCTGCTGTTCGTCTTCACGCTTGCTCGTCATCGAGGCTGGCCGGCGTCGGGTGTGAGCATCGGCGGATTGTGCGGACCTTCCGGTGCCTGGATTCTGCTATGGGGGGCGGCGGCGGTGCAGGTCGCGCTGCTTTTGGATAATTGGTGGCAACAGGCTTACGGTTTGGGCGCCGGACTCTGGCATCCTCCGCAAATCCTGAAAGCAATTGGTTTCTTCACTCTGCTGTTCGGCGGTGTTGTGTTGTGGGCCGGAGCGCGGTCGAGCGGCATTGCAATGGCGCGGACGGCAACAACACTTCTGGTCTGGCACGGTGGATTGTTGCTGACGATGTGCACCGTGGTCTTGACGATGAAGAACTATCCGAACTGGCAACACACGGCCGGGTTCTACAAGATTTCGTGTGCGATCTATCCCGCGGTGCTGTTGATGATAGGGCAGGGGTCGCAAGGGCGGTGGGGGGCGACGTGCACAGCGTTGGTCTATTCGGTGATGGTGTGCGCGATGGTGTGGGTGTTGCCGCTGTTTCCCGCGCGACCGCTCACAGCGCCGATTCACAATTCGATGGATCACATGATGCCGCCGACGTTTCCGTTATTGCTCGTGGTGCCGGCGGTGGTGATCGATTTGGTGCGGTGGCGAGGCGCTCGTCGTGCGAACCGTAATCGCATTGCCAGCCGACCCACCCCTAACCCCTCCCAGGAGGGGAACAATCCATCGTGCGCCGCTCCCCTCCTGGGAGGGGT
>CAZNOE010000337.1:3650-6569 GCA_964574525.1 uncultured Bifidobacteriaceae bacterium | reverse complement strand
CGTGACTTTTTGCCCGGTGCCCGCGGACCGATAGGCGGCGTAGATCAGTTCGAGCACCGCGCGCCCATCTTCGCCCGTGACGACCGGCTCCTTGTTTTCGCGCACGCACTCGATGAAATGTTTCAACTCTTGTGGATAGCCTTGGTTGAACGCCTCTTCGAAGATCGTGAACGTCCATCCTTTCGTCGAACCCGCTTTCTCCATGGCGTAGCCGTAGCCCTGCTCGCTGTAAGTAAGCGCCGCGTTTCCCTGGAAGAGGTCTGCGTAACACACGCCGCCTGTGCCATGGACTTCCGCGCTATCGTCCATGCCGCCGTGCTTGGCCCAACTGTTTTCCACGATGCCGATCGCGCCGCCTTCGAACTCCACGATCACGACCGAATTCTCCTCGCCACGCGTCCGCCCCTTATGGATCAGTCCGGTTTGCATGTGTGCCAGCACGCTGATCGCACGGGGCCGCCCGCCGAGCATCCAGCGAAACCACGCCAGCCCGTGGCACCCCATGTCCATGATGACACCGCCGCCTGACTGATTGATGTCGTAGAACCAGTCCGTGTGCGGGCCGCTGTGTTTCTCGGCCTGCTTGAGCATATAAATCCGGCCGAACGCACCTTCATTAGCCAACCGGCGCACGCGTTCGTATTTTGGGGCAAAGCAAAGTTCCTCGGCATACATCAGCTTTCGATTGGCGGCCTTGCAGGCGGCGATCATCTCGTCCGCTTCCTCCAGAGTCAGACTGAGTGGCTTCTCGATGATGACGTGTTTGCCCGCCTTGGCCGCCGCCATGACTGCGCGATGATGAAGAAAGTTCGGCAGGCAAATGTCCACCACGTCGCAATCCGACTCCGTGATGATCTGGTCGAGGTCGGTGAACCACCGGGCGATGTGGTGTTTGCGCGCGAACGCTTCGGCCTTCCGCGGCGCGCGCGTGTAAACGGCCACCACCTCCGCCTCCGGCACGAAACGGCGATATGACTCGAGGTGAATGTCCGCGATGAAGCCGGCGCCGAGCAGGGCGACTTTGGTTTTGTTCATAGACTGCGTGGCGTGGATTCAGCCAAAAAGCGACAGCCGGGGAAACACTTAATTGCGCCCAGTGTAGCGGGCCGCCCCGGACGGGCTTTTTTGTGGACGCGTTCTTCATTTTTGATCATCTTTCAGTCCCTATGACAAAGCATTTTGTTTTGTCCGGTACGATTCTGGCGCTGACCACTATGTTCGCCGGATCAGCAGCGGCTCAGGAGAGCACGCCACCATTTACAGCCGCGGAGCGAGAGGCAGCTTATACTCAGTCCATCGAGAAGCGAGCGGCGGATATTCTCCAATTGTTGGCGCTGAACGACGCGGCCAAGTCGGCCAAGGTGCATTCCGTCATCGTGGCCCAGTACCGTGCGCTCCGCGCGCGGGACGAAGCCATTGATACCATGCTCAAGTCGCTGGGTAAGGATGCTCCGGGCACTGAGACAAACCGTGCCGCCATACTTCCTGTTCTGTCCCGGCCGCTGCACGGCCAATTCATCACGAAACTCTCGACCGATCTGACGCCGGAACAGGTGGAGCGGGTCAAGGACAAGATGACCTACTACAAGGTCAAGGTGACGTACGACGCGTACTGCGAAATCATTCCCAACCTTTCTGAAAGAGAGAAAGCAAGGATCCTGGCAGTGCTCAAAGAAGCTCGCGAGGAGGCGATGGATGGCGGCAGCGCCGACGAGAAATCTGCCATCTTCCAGAAGTATAAGGACCAGATTAACACCTATCTCAATGCCAATGGGCATGATGTTGCGAAGGCGACCAGGGACTGGGAAGCCAAACAGCCTAAGAACGAGTCCGCGCCGGCGGCCACTGTGCCACCGAGATAATTCAATGCCGACAGGTTCAGTTCGATTGAAACACTTACCCACTCGATTCGACCACGAACACCAGGGTTCTTTTGCCAGGTCAGAAGTTCGATTCCGTTGCGGGGATGCCTAATTTTCAAACCCTTTTGCAAAAAATACAGGCTGACAATTGGAGGTCAAATGTTAAGGTTCTGAGTAAGCCCGTTCTGGTTCAGCCGGATTCAAACCTGACGGCAGACACGCGCACGACTATCAGCCGCATGAACCATTTGGTAAAATTGCCACAAAGCTCGTGTCCGTGGTGCCGTCTCCACCTGAGAAACCGTGGCATTGATGAGCGTATGATAGTACACAAGAACTCGAACAGACGGGTTGGCTTTACCCTCATTGAATTGCTGGTGGTCATTGCGATCATCGCGATTTTGGCGGCGATGCTCCTGCCGGCGGTTTCAAAGGCCAAGGGCAAGGCGGAAGCCATCGTATGCATGGGTAATACGAGGCAGGTGATGCTGGGATGGCTGCTTTTCACCGGTGACAATGACGACGCGATGCCGCCGACGAAAATCGTGGCCAACGGCGTGAACTGGACCGCTGATCCTGACAATATCAATGCGGCCAAACTTGTGGATCCAAACCAATCTGTTCTTGGCACCTATGTGAAATCCCCCGGGGTTTACAAGTGCCCGGCCGACAAATACCAATCCCCGTTGAACCCTGGCCCGCGCGTGTTAAGCCTCTCAGCCAACGGTGTACTCGGCAGCGGCATTCAGCCCGCCAACGTTTTGAATGAAATACCCGGTCGTACGTATGTCGCCAAGTTGAAGAAAATTACCGAACTCACCAAGCCCGGTCCTGCCATCACATTTGTCACCTTGGATGAGCATCCTGACAGTATTGACGATGCCCTTTTTGTTACTCGCGTCGGAGCGGCGCCAGCGTCGGCCTATTTTGCCAATCTACCTGCCAGTTACCATTACGGCGGCGGTTGCAACTTCACATTCGCGGACGGCCACTCCGAGATTCACAAATGGGTGGACAAAGCCCGCACGGTGATACCCGTCAGGTACACCATTCAAAA
>CAZNOE010000337.1:0-3550 GCA_964574525.1 uncultured Bifidobacteriaceae bacterium | reverse complement strand
TTCACCATCCCGAAAGGAGTCGCATTTACCAACATTGCCACGCTCACCAACGTCGTGGCCGGGTTGGTGAATCCGGGAGTGGACACGGTTAATCTTGCCGTTACCGGAGTACCCTCCGGGGCCACGGCCCTGCTCAGCACCAACTTCTTCACGAGCAATGGTACCTTTGCCGTTACTTTGACTTTGACCAACGACGCCACCGTAGCCGGAGGCAACTATGACATGGCCGTTGCAGCCAGTGGTGCCGCCAGCTTTCGGTTACCCATACCCGTTCAAGTGGCCTACGTCTGGAGCGGCGTTAACTTCACCAACGCCGTGTCCACCAACTTCGCCTCCGCGGGAAACTGGAAGGGTGGCGCAGTTCCCGGCGCGTCGGACATCGCGGTGTTCAACGACGGCGGCGGGCAAGCTGCCATCTCGCCCACCAACATCATCATTTCTGGTAACACGGAGGTGGCATCAGTCCGGTTTGGTCCGGAAGGAGGCTCGACCCGGTTTCACAACATGGAAATTCAAAATGGCGCGACCTTCAGGGTAACCGGGCCCGGTTTGTCCTTCAGCTTGCTGCGAGACTCAAAACTCGTCGCGCAACAGATTTCTACGACGATTTCCGGTGGTGGCACTCTGCTGGTCAGCAACGCCACGGCGAACATCGGCGTTCTGCTCGAGGGCCAGCAGAATACCACGCTCGACCTGCGCAACTTGAACAACTTTGTGGCCGACGTGGTCCGCATCGGTCTGGGCGATTACCGGATGTACCCGAATTACTATACGAACGGTTACGTCGGTGCGACCGGGGCGGGCATTGCCAATCCCCCCACCCGATTTGTTCCGCTGGTGTTCCTCGCAAAAACCAACGTCATCAAGGCCTCCTGGGTGGATCCGAACAACTACAATGACGGTGGCATCAGAGATTACGCTTTGACGATCGGCAACGACGAAGCGGCCGGCACGACTGCCAACACCAGGTTCACGTTAGGCCTCTCCAATGCGCTCTTCCTGGACAGCATTTGCTGGTCACAGAGTGGCAAAGGCGGCGGCGGGAACAGTTTCAATTTCAATGCCGCGGGTTCGTATGCGTTGTTCCGCGGCATCGGCGGCGGGCGCATGTCGGTCTGGGCGCAAGGCGATGCTTCGGGCACGGCCTTGTCGGGCAGCAATGTGCGAGGGACAATTGTTGACTTCAGCAATGGCCAGGTGGACGCGCTGGTTGACAGATTGTATTTGTCACGAAGTCGCACAAATTCCTCGGGCTTTACGATTCAGGGCACCCTCACTCTGGGTGGCGCATCGCCCGGGAGCATCTTCGATGTAAACACCGCGTTCCTGGGAAACCAGGATGTGCTCAACCTGAACACCGGCGCGGTGGCAAGTGTGGTGGGCAGCCCGGTCGGCACGCTCAACGTGAACAGCAACGCCACCTTAAAAGTAAACGGCGTCCTGCACCTGGGTTATACCACCGCCGCGGCGGTCGGTTCTCCCAACTATCCCGAAAACTGCTCCGGCCTGCTTAACATCAACTCCAACGGCACGGTGATGGCCAGCAACATTCTCGTCGGTGGCGCCACGAAACTTTCCGTGCAGAACAACATCACCATGACGACCGGCGGCAATCTGATCGTAACCAATGGTATCGGCGCTTCCGATAGCAAACTAAGGGCGCTGGCGATGACGGCTTCGACCCTGACTCTGCACGTTAGCGACACCAATCCCAAGGTTTACGTCAAGACCCTGACACTCAGCGGGCTTGCCAACGCCCTTGGCCTTGCCTCAGTGTCTGGCGTTGGGGCCTACCCTGCATCCGTGCCCCTCATCTCCTACGAAACCGTGGCGGGCAGTTTTAGCACCCTCACCCTGCCGTCCGGGTTGTATGGTTTCCTTTACGACTCCGGCACCAACACCATCAACGCCTACATCTCAACCAATCCGCCCAACAAACTGGTTTGGCGCGGCAATGTCAGCCCCAATTGGAATCTCACCGATCTTAACTGGCTGATTCAGGGCACTGCCACCGCGACCAATTTCAACGTTGGTGATATCGTCACTTTCGACGATGCGACGGTGACCGGCTCGACGGACATCAATGTGGCCGAACCAATCCTGATCGGTCAATTGCCCGGGTTCGCCGGCATGGTGGTGAGCAACTCGGTTAAGAACTACCGGTTCTCCGGCGGTACCATTTCAGGGAGTTCCCCCTTGCTGAAGCAACTTGGCGGCTCATTGACCATGGATGCGTTGTGCAGCATGCCCGTCAGCCTTACCGGTGGGTCTTTGCTGGGCAGTGGTGCGCTCGGTGCCACCACGGCACAATTCGGGACGGTGCTATCCTTCTCTGGAGCCATCAATGGTGGCCTGACCGCCTCGAATACATCGGCTTCGATCCTAAGCGGAGGCAGCCTCACCGGCGCTCTGACTCTCCTGGCCGGTTCCCTCACCAACAATGGCACCATCTCAGGCACGGTGTCGCTGTCCACCAATACCGTGCTGGGCAACGGTAACACAATGAACGTGACGGTTCCGTGGTCCGTCCCCACCAACTCCACCTTGATCAACAACGGGACCATCGTCCACAGTGGATCGGTTGGAGGTAACAACGGTTTGACCATCAATGGCGGCACGCTGTACGGTGTTGGCAAGATCACCCAAACTGGCACTCAGCTCCCCAGCGACGTTCGCGTCACCATGGGCCCCGGCGGCAGGCTCTTCATTGGGAACAACGCGAATGAAATCGCCAATATGACCATCGCTGTTCGGCTGGACTTCAACGCCGGCTCGGTCTCCACCTTCGATGTGAACAACACCACGCTGGTTAACGACAAGCTTGTTCTAACGGACGGGTTCATTCTGGGCAAAGTGAACTTCGGCGCCGGCAACAATTTGGGCGGCACGCTTGCGATCAATAAGATCGCCGGGCCGGATTTCAACGTCGCCTCCACGTTGTTCCTGTTTGACCTCACGTCGAACAATCCGGACAACGCCAATCCCGCCCGTCCAGGCGTCACCCCCGCCCCGGCCCCCGGTTTGGTATGGGACATCTCGAGGATGTTGACCAACCTGACGTTGGCCGTTACCGGACCGCCGACGCTCACCAACACCGTCAGCGCCACCAACATCGTGTTCAACTGGCCGGAAGCCTACCGCGGCTGGCGTTTGGAAGCGCAGACCAACAGTCTGAGCGTCGGTATCAGCACCAACTGGGCGACCATCGCCAATTCGTTCCTCACCAACCAGGTAAGCGTCCCGATCGTCATAACCAACCCGACGGTCTTTTACCGCCTGGCGTTCCCGTGAAGTCAATCGAGACGGGAAGAAACTCCCGTTGTTGAACTCAGCGTCGGGGCCCGGCGAAATCCATGCCCCGGCGTTTTCTTTGACCAGACCCGCGCGCCTCCAGGTCGCACCTTGAAATGAAAAAAGCTTCCTTGACGTTTGCAGTGGGCAACCAGCCCGTGAAGCCGCAAGAGGCTGCGCGCGGGAGTCTCCCTCTCCCCCTCGGAGGGGGAGAGGGCCGGGGTGCACCGCCATTGAAAGAAGATGACCATGTGATGTT
>CAZNOE010000336.1:0-6595 GCA_964574525.1 uncultured Bifidobacteriaceae bacterium | reverse complement strand
TTGGCCTTTCAAAAACGACCGCTCACGGCCGCCTATGAAATTTGCGGGCTAAGGCGTCGTTGACCGCCAGCAATTCCTCGGAGGGCACAGACATCGCGATGCGGGACTCGTGCAGTTCCTCGCCGATCAGGCTGGCGCCGTGTTTGAGCCGCTGTTTTCGGCGGGCGATATCAATGAGAATCTGCTGCATCGCCCCGGCGGCGGCCTTGAAAAAATGCCGGCGATTGGCGAAGTGCTGTTGTCCATCGCCTGCGATCTTCAGCCACGCTTCATGCACGAGCGCCGTGGGCTGCAACGTTTGTCCGGGTTTCTCATTGGCCATCCGGACGACAGCCAGCTTGCGCAGTTCCTCATAAACGAGCGGAAGCAACTGATCGGCCGCCTTCGGATCGCCTGCATCAATGGCGCTGAGCAACTCGGTGACTTCGGACATGTCGCCATCATGGGCCACCGGTCACGGAAAGCGAGCGTGTTCATGGGGAAAAGCGGTAGCGGACTATCGCATCCGGCTGGAGGGAACATGCATCCCGGCCTGGCTCAGAAGCTGAAAGCGGTACAGTGAGTTGATGCTGGCTGTGCACAAGCTGACGCGGATTTTGGAGCGAGAATTTCTTTAAGCCGGAACCGTGCAGTTGAAATGGGGAGCACACGCCTCTGGCGTGTGGTTTGCGGCGTCGCGCCGCAAACCTCCCTCCACCATTCTTTTCAACGAAACGGTTATGAAGAAAGCCAACACGAGGCCGACGGCGTGACGCCGTCGGCAACACGCGGGACGCGTGTGCTCCCGAAATCCAACTGCATCATTCTGGTTTAAGCCAAATGCCGGAGGCGAAGTGAGTCACCTGGGTGGCTTGCGCGTCAGGTTTTCAAACCATACCGGTCCTCCCCACTTGCCGGTGACGACAATGTCGAGGTCTCCATCGCCATCCAAATCCACGATGGGGATGTTCAGCGCCGCACCGATGCCTTCGCCAAACGTGATCGCGTGTTTGGTCCAGCTTGCGGTCGGCTTTCGTTTCAACTGATACCAGTAAACGCCGAGCGGGCCGGTTTCATCCGGGTCATTTCCATTGTGCGCCATGAATCGTTTACCCGCGACGAGATCCAACACGCCGTCGCCGTCAATATCCGCCAGGGTGACGTTGTGAGCCTGGCTCCATGAATCGTCTATGACGTGCTGTTTCCAACGGGATTCGCCGTCAGTGCGGATTTGTTCATACCAGAAAATGCCGTGACGATGGGCGGAACTGGTGACAATGTCGTTGAGGCCATCGCCGTTGACATCATAGATATGAATCTGCGGAGTGTGTTCTGCTTGTCCTTCCGTTTTGTTTCCCAAGGCCAGCGGATGAGCTTTCCACGTGCCGGTGCGCAGGTCTTTGGGTGCCTCGTACCACGCGTTTGGCCGGATAATGTCCGCGCGACCGTCCCCGTTCACGTCCCCTGCGCCCACGCCGTAGTCGTGAACTTTTTCGGAAACGACATGTTTGACGAAGGCGGGTTTGCCATCCTTGCCTTTGGCTATTTCAAACCAAACGACCTTCTGCACGTCGGGCAGGATTTCCCGCGGTGAGCCTTTGCCAGTGAGGTCAACCAACTCTCCGCATTCGAAGTTGCCGTTTGTTTCGATGATGCTTTCCGGCCACAGCCCGCCGTCCGGCCCGGTGTTGCGATACCACGCCATCGCCATCTCGTGCCAGAAACAGGAAACCACGTCCAAACGCCCATCGCCGTCCACGTCCAACGGCAGGTTCATGAAATCGTGCATGTAACCTTTGCCTTGCTCGTCCACTTCGCCGGCAAGTTTGCGGACCTCCACCCGCTTCCAGTCCGGCGCGAGATAGAGATACGGCCCGGCGATGATGTCGAGCTTGCCGTCGTTGTTGAAATCGCCGACGCCGCAGGCCTCGCTGCGGTAATTACCCACGCGATGCATCGTGAACTTCACCGGACCGTCCGATGATTCGGCGGCGAACGCAGCCATGGCTGTGAGAAGGACCAGTGGCAGGACAATGTTGGTGCGATAAGCGCGAAGTGAATCACTCATTACGCTTAAATGACAAAAGCAGTTTCGTCGCGCAACGCAAAAGCGAGCGCGGGAATTTTCTTTCCAAGAGCCGCATTAACAGCGAAAAGAACTTTGCATGATTCCAAGCGCCCCTCCGGACGTACCCAATGCGCAAGCGGACGAGACCGCCCCGTCCTCAGCGCGACTGACCTCGGTGGACGCTTACCGCGGCTTCGTGATGTTCCTGATGATGGCGGAGGTGCTGCGATGCTGTCGCGTGGCGGCGGCGTTACCGGACAGTGGATTTTGGAAGTTCCTTTGCCATCACCAAAGTCACGCGGAATGGATTGGCTGCTCGCTCCATGACTTGATTCAGCCGTCGTTTTCATTACTGGTCGGCGTGGCACTGCCGTTTTCCATCGCGAGCCGGGCTGCGCGGGGACAATCACGAGCGAAAATGACGTGGCACGCGGCGTGGCGGGCACTGGTCCTGGTGTTGCTCGGAGTTTTTCTGCGCTCCGTCGGCAAATCGCAGACCAACTGGACGTTCGAGGATACACTTTCGCAAATTGGGATGGGATACGTTTTTCTTTTCGTGCTAGGCTTCCGGCCCATGCGAGATCAGTGGATTGCGCTGGGGCTGATTCTTGTCGGTTATTGGGCAGCGTTCGCGCTGTATCCACTGCCGGGCGCGGAGTTTGATTATGCGAAAGTCGGAGTGGCACGGGATTGGCCGCATCTGATGAGCGGCTTCGCCGCGCACTGGAACAAGAACAGCAATCCGGCGTGGGCCTTCGACACCTGGTTTCTCAATCTGTTTCCGCGACAGAAACCATTCATGTTTAATGGAGGCGGCTACGCGACTCTGAGTTTTATCCCAACGCTGGGCACAATGATCCTGGGCCTGATCGCAGGTGGCGTGCTGCGGAGTGCGCGGTCGTCTCCGGCCAAAGTGAAGGGGCTGGCCATCGCTGGCGTGATTTCTCTGGCAGCGGGCGTGACGCTGGGTTGGCTGGGGATTTGCCCGGTGGTGAAACGGATTTGGACGCCAAGCTGGGTGCTGTTCAGTGGTGGTTGGTGTTTCCTGCTGCTGGCCGGATTTTATGCCGTGATTGATCTGGGGAATTCCAAACGCTGGGCGTTTCCGCTGGTCGTCATAGGCATGAATTCCATTGCGGCCTACTGCATCGCACATTTGTTCGACGATTTTGTCAGCAAGGCGCTGGCGACGAATCTGGGGTCGGGTGTGTTCAAGCTGTTTGGCGGTGCGTATGAACCATTCGTGCATGGCGCAGCAGTGTTGTTCGTATTGTGGCTGCTCCTGTTCTGGATGTATCGGCGCAAGATTTTTTTAAGGATCTAAGTTTCGCACGTCGGCGTTTGATTCCGCGCAAGTGTCTGCCTATGCTGCGGACGTGGATGCTGAAATCATACGCAAGGCACTGGCTGACATTACCGCAGAAAAAGACGCGACGCTCAAGAGCATCAAACTCGCATCGCTATGCAGCGCGCTTTGGGCTGAACGCGGGGTTGAACTGGTCGTGGTGGGCGGCTCGGCGATTGAAGTCCTGACGGAAGGCGCTTACGCGTCGGGCGATCTCGACATGTGTCACACCACGGCGGCAACGCTTCCGATTCGCGACCGGCAGGAGGTGATGGGATCGCTGGGGGCCGAAGGTGGACCACGGAACTGGAAGGTGGCGGGAATGTATTTCGATTTGCTGGGACCGGCGGAAAGTTTCGCTCGGACGCCTTATCGCCGGGTCGAAGCGCCGTACGGCGGCGTGCTCGTGATGAAGCCGGAAGATTTGCTGGTCGAGCGGGTTTTGGTTTCGGTCTATCCGCAGAAGAATACGGCGGCGGAGGAATGCGCGAAGAAATTTGCGGCCGTGATCCTGGGCGGCGGGATTGCGGTGAACTGGGATGAAGTCCGGCGAGTTGCCAACCTGCCGGAATATCGTAATCTCTCGGAGTGTATAACGCTGGTGCAACAAGTGGCCGATGAACTCAAAATCAAAAATCCCCTGCATACCGATTGAAGGCTCAATCAGTTGGGCAGATTGGCTCAAAGGGCGTCGGTTTCGTCGCGAACTGGGCAATCGGGTCGCGCCGGATACCATCCGTCGCAAAAGCAGTTCCAAGGACCGACGGCTTAAAAGGCTTTTCAACGGCGGACGGGGGTTGCCGTTCACGCCGACGGAAAAGCTTTGATCCGCTGCCGTGATTAAAGTTCAGAGTCTATCAACGAAACCCACCCCTGACCCCTCCCGGGAGGGGAATTACGTAAGGTGCGGCGGACGCCGCTCCCCTCCTGGGAGGGGTCGGGGGTGGGTTCGCCCGGCAGAAGGCCGCCTGACTTTCGATGAGCGAAATCCTCCTCACCATGGAGACTAAAGGCTTCGGCAAAACTTCTCGATCCGCTCGCAACCCTTCTGCAAATTGGCCATGCTCGTCGCGTAACTGAGCCGGATGTATTCGTCCGCGCCGAAGGCGATGCCAGGAACAGCGGCGACTTTCTCCGATTCGAGCAATCTGGCGCAGAACTCGGCGGACTTGAGTCCGGTCTTCGAGATATTCGGAAACAAGTAGAACGCTCCCTTCGCGTTCACGCAGGAAATGCCGGGAATGCTGTTGAGCTTCTGGTAGCCGTAAGTGCGGCGTTTGTTGAACTCGGCCAGCCAGCCTGCCAGGTGATCCTGCGGGCCCGTGAGCGCCGCGACGCCGCCTTTCTGCGCGAACGAAGTCGGATTGCTCGTGCTGTGACTTTGGATTGCGTCCATCGCTTTGGCGATTGGCTCGGGCGCGGCGCACCAACCGAGTCGCCAGCCCGTCATGCTCCACGCCTTGGCAAAACCGTGGACTAGAATTGTGTGCTCAAAGTGCTCTTGAGAAAAACTTGCGACGCTCTTGTGCACCGCGCCGTCGTAAAGCAGATGCTCGTAAATCTCGTCGCTCATAATGAGCACGCCCTTCTCGACGCAAATGTCGCCGAGGGTCTTGATTTCTTCGGGCGTGTAAACGCTCCCGGTCGGATTGCTCGGTGAATTTAGCAGGAAAATGCGCGTGCGCGGTGTCAGTGCGTCGCGCAATTGTTCGGGAGTAATCTTGAATTCGGTTTTATCAGTTGTCTGGACGATGAGAGGTTTTGCGCCGGCAAGTTTCACCATTTCCGGATAGCTCAACCAATATGGCGCAGGGATGACGACTTCATCGCCCTCCTCGCAAGTGGCCATGAAAATGTTGTAGCACGAGTGCTTGCCGCCGCAGGAAACGATGATCTGCGAGGGCTTATAGCTAAGGCCGTTCTCGCGCTTGTGTTTGTCAGCGATGGCTTGGCGCAATTCAGGAATGCCCGCTGCCGCGGTGTATTTCGTGAAGCCGGCGTTGAGCGCCTTGATGGCTGCATCCTTGATATGTTGCGGTGTGTCGAAGTCCGGTTCGCCGACGCCGAAGCCGATCACATCCTGCCCCTCGGCCTTCATTTGCTTGGCTTTGGAGTCAATCGCCAGCGTCAGTGATGGCGTAAGCGAGGCAGCCCGTTGCGAAATCTTGTATTGCATAAACGGCGAGACAATTAGCAGCAGGGCAGGGGAGCGCAAGCGGAATTCAGGACAACAATCGCGCGCAACAACTAAAACTCCAGCATTCAGTCCGCCGGTTTCACGTGCGCCTGAACGCGCCGGTAATCCTCCAACTCGGTGGGTCCGGAAACGAACTGGCCAAGGTAGCGGAAGATCTTTGGAGCTTTCCACTTCCACCGTTCGACGTGTCCATCCGCGAAAGAGAGGTTGCATCCCTGGCTGTGGCGATTGGCGGGAAGGTCCCACCATTGTTGATCTGGATACAGCGAACCGGGCCATGGAATGCCAAAGAGTGAATCGAGGATGCCGCCTTCATGCACATCAATGAACACAAACAAATCCGTCGGTTGCGGTTTGTTGATCTGCGTCAGCTTTCTAAAGACGGGCATGTTGTCAATGCTCGTGCCCGTTTTGAAATCCAAGCCATTGATGGATTCGCTCATGTTGTAGCTGCGCGTACGGAGCATCGTGTCTCCGTTCGGCAATGCAACCGTGGCCCGGTCGGCCGGGCAATGGTAGATCGCGGCCGACTTGTTGTAGGGATAGAGGTAGCCGTTTTCGATGTTCGTCGTGTTCGTATCCACGCGCGTATTTCCGGGACACCAGGTCCAGGCAAGATTCGCTCCCGGTATCGGCGCTCCGGTGTTGATGTCATAAACGGACTGATTCGGTGGCAAAGTGTCGTCGTGTTCATTCGCATACATGTGCCAGCAAATCTGAAGTTGCTTGAGATGATTCAGACACGCGATGTTCAAAGCCTTTTCCTTGGATTTGGCCAGCGCCGGCAACAGCATCGCCGCAAGGATGGCGATGATGGCGATAACCACGAGCAGTTCTATCAGGGTGAAAGCGCGAGCCGATGCCAGATCGCTCTTACGCGGAACGGTCGAAGATCCGTTGATTCGCTGCATTGCCAGTCGTGCGTACATACCGCATTCGGAAAACGTGCCGGACAACTCCATCATACGCGGAGATTGGAACTATGCCACTCTAATTTGCCATCGTG
>CAZNOE010000335.1:0-6598 GCA_964574525.1 uncultured Bifidobacteriaceae bacterium | reverse complement strand
CCGTGGCGCGGCTCATTTCGGGAACAGGAACGTGACGCCGAAACGCAGGCCCCATTCCGGGCCTTGGGCGGGTTTCTCCGCGTAATACTTCACGCCGAGACTGAACTGCACGGGGTGTTTGCCAATCTTCACAAGCTGGCTCACGCTCGCGTTGAGCGGCACCGTCCACTGGCTGTTGTCCCAATCGTAGGTGGACTCGGTGTTGAAGCCGAACGTCGTGAACGTCTTCGTCGTGAAAGAAACAAACGGCTGAAGGAAGGTGGCGTTCACATCCGCCCGGCTGCTCTCGCCGGCAAAGGACCAGATATGATTCGCGAGCACGCCATAGGTCCAGCCGTTCTGCTGCTTAAGCAGCAAGGCGGTCGGACCCGCGCCCCACTTCTCGGTGCCCAGCAAATCATCGGTGGCGGTCGGGAGCAGAAATAACGGTCCCGCGCCCCAGATCCAGCCGCCGCTCGTCGGGGCTTTGGGCGAGAAGAAGAAATTCTGCACGGTGTCCGACAGCCCGGCCTGGCTGGAGGTGCCGAAGATGTTCTCCTGGTAAACGATGGGGACAATCGTGCGCGAGATGAGATTCCAATTCTCGTTCAACGAGAAGGGAACCACCGGCTGCACGTTGACCTTGTATTGGAATCCGTCTCCTTTCGGCCCCGCGCCGAAGTCGAAGTTGTTCTGGAACGGCACGCTGATGAGGCTGGCGACGGGGTTCGAGAGTTTCTTGGCGAGTTCGGCGGCGGCGGCTTTGTCGTCGGTCGCCGCGTCCTGGGCGACGAGCGGTGTGGTGCTGAATGTGAGCGCGAAGGCGAAGGCGGCAATGATGAGGTTTTGTTTGTGCGTTGTCTTCATGGTTGTTGTTTTTCTTGTTTTGTTTTGCCGGTGAATTCGCGGGCCGCTCTTGCGAGCAGGCGGTTGCTGAGAAAACGGTAAAACAGCGCAGCCACCAGCGCGATGACCACGAGCAGGATGCCTTTCCAGAACGCGTAGTCCACGATTTCCTTCCCGCCGGTTTGCGCCTGCTGGATCGCCGGGCCTACTTGTGCCGAAAGCTGCGCAAGATTGGTCGAGCCGATCGTTCGATCGAGCGTGACGAGCAACTCCGTCAGTTGCCGCGCCGTCGCTTCCAGTTGGGCGGCAGTTGCGGTGTAGTCCTGGATGCGGAACGGCGCTGAATTTGTGTCCGGCGAACTAACGTTGTTGGTTTCACCGACGCCGAATCGCTTCATCAACGCGTCGAAGGTCGTGAGCGTCGTGTTGAGCGACGTGGACATTTGTGATCCGGCCGTGATTGTCTGGCGCACTTCGTTGACCAGGGGCTTCAGATTTTTTTCCTGCGATTCGAGGGCCTTGAGAATTTCCTCGCGCTCGGTGCTGACCTGCGCGGGAAGTTTTTCAGCCAAAGCAGCGAAGCGTTCCACCGACGCCGCGATTTGAGTGGTGTTCGAAACCAACTGCTGCACGGCGGGCATCTCCACGGCGTTCACGCTCAGGAGTTCGGTCTGCCACCGCAGCAACATCGGCATCTTCTGTGCGACGAAGAGCGCGCGCTCGGCAAACATCCGCGTCTGGGCGATCTCGCGCACGGCCGGATCCATGCCGGCGAGCGGGTCCATGTTGAGCAGACTGAATACACTGCCGGGTTTGGCCGCCTCGCCCTTGCCGCCCTCCGCGACCCGTGAAGCGAAACCCAGCGCGCGCGTCGCCACCAGGCTCTCCGGCAGCGGATTCTGGCCGTGCCACACCTTGATCGCCTGGCGTAATTCCGTCTGTTGCTCCGGCGTCAGCACCATGCTGGCCAGCCGCCAGACCTGTGTCTCGGAGTTCCGGGAATATTCAAGCATGGGCAAGGCGGATTCGCCGAAGACTTTGGGCTGCCAATGCTCCTCCAACCCCATCCGTGTCACCGTGACAAAAACGGTCATGTCGAGCAGATTGGCGACGGCGTTCGGGCCGGAGGCGATGGACCAGGTCTCGCTGCCGAGCTTGATTTTCCCTTGCAACACTTCGGCGGGAGACAGCGCGTTGGTGCCACGACGAAGGTTGTCCACGCCGTTGATCATTTGCATCGAGTATTCGTCCGCGAAGCGCAACAGCATTTGCTGCGCCTCCACCGGGTCCACGGTGTGCTTGTCCTTCTTGCCCGGCGTGACGGCCCGGACGGTTTGGCCGGGAGCATCCACTGCGGTCTGCATCAAGCGGCAACCCGCAGCCAAACCGACCAGCAGGAGGCTCAAACAAAGTGGCAGGTGGCAGGTGGCAGGTGACAGGTGGCCAGTGGCAGGTGACAGGTGCCCGCCACTCGCCACTCGCCACTCGTCACTCGCCACTTTTCCAAGTTTAGCGGGCATAGGGCATTCGCTCTTTGAGCTGGTAAGCAACGGGCGGGTCCGCCACGGCGGAGAGGTCGTACCTGACAGTTTCGTCGCTGCCGATTTTGGTGCGCCGTCCATACCAACCCTTGGCCGTGCCGCCGCGATTTTCCGTTTCCGTCCTGACAAGCGTGACGCCAGCTTCAGTCAACGTGACCCGAACCGGTGTTATCTTTCCGTCCTGAACTTCGACTTCAACCTCCGCCGGCTTCGTTATGACGCGATTGAGGAAGGTGACGCGCAACCGGTAACGGCCCGGAGCGAACGCCAGTCGCAGAATTCGGCCTTCCAACGGCTCCAGCTGGTAGAAGACTTTATCGAAGGTGTTTGCGTTGGCGTCGCACCGTTGAACGTCCCAGCTCAGTTCACTGGAAAAGTCCGCATACAGATCAATGTAGCCGGTATGTGTCCGGGGCGAGGAAGGATTGATGTTTGGCGAAGCGCAACCGCATGCCAGGAACTCTGCCGCCAACAAGGCCACGACCCAATTCGAACCGAAATTGGAACCCTCACTCTGGCCCACTCCAATCGGATGGGAGGGGGAAGGACGCCGGACGACCAAGGCGGCGCGCCCGATCAGGCCAACCATTCGGGAGACAGCCGTCCCGGTTTGCAAAGCTCTCGGCTTCTGCAATTGCAAGGCATTTTTGAGTTGGCCCAGGTCCATGTCAACTTCGGTCACTTAGGACCCGACGGCCAGCTTAGCCCGATGATGAAGTTGTTAACCTTGCCGGTGTTCCGCCCATCGAAAGGACCGGCGCAGGAAAAGAAATAGCGGCGCCCGCGTCGGTCGGTGAAGGCCAGGCCGAGTTCTCCCATATGATAGATTTCCTGCGCGCTGCGAGTGTAGCTCAGGTTGATGTAATCCGAGGGCGCGGCAGCGACTCTGGTCCCGGTCAGATCGGAGCCGTTGAGATCATACAATCCACGATAGCCGGCGTAAATGCTCAGTGAATTGATGGCCCAATTAAACTTGATCGTTTCGGACACGCCCGCCGAGCCGAAGATCGTCTGCGGGACGTGATTATCGCGCAGACGGTAACCAAATTCGCCATACACGCCGAACCCGGACTGGCTCAGGGTTTTCGTCAACATCACGGACGCTTCAATTCCCGAGGCGCCATCGCCGGGCGCCATCGGAAAGTCGGCGTCGTAGGTACCCTTAATAATCCCGCCCAGCCGCAGGGTAAGCGTGGGCACATACCACCGCTGGTCTTCTGATTCATCGAGAAGGCGGTAGCGAACGCCGAGTTGGGTGTCCATCAGGCCCTGGGCGGTTTGGGGCTCGTTTTGGGGATTCCAGGCCCTGGTGGCAGCCGAGGTGTACCCAAAGGTCAAATCGAGGGCGAACCGCCGGCTCAAGCCGTAATCCAGGCGGAGCATGCCGTCATTCAACTCGAAGTCATCTTTGGGCTTCATTTCAATGGAGGTTTTTGTGTCGCCGATCCAAAGCTTCCGGAACACGGAATAGCTGTACCAGGGAGTGACAACGAATTGGTTCGGCTCCGGCAACCGTGCCGATTCGGCGAAGGGAATCCTCGGCAGGTTTTCCGTCGCTGTGGAAATGAGCGGCAGCAGGCCGCAAAGCGCGAGGGCAAAAGGAGTTCGTCTCATGGTTTCAGTTAACGTTTTGTCAACTCACTTGATCAACGGCAGCGAAGCCGCCACCTGGAGGTCGAGCACCATGTTCAGTTGATTCTCGATCTGGAAGAAGCGGGCCGCTTTCGTAGCGGGGATGGCCTTCTGAAATTTTTTGAAATACTTCCGCTTCAGATCGGTTTTCTTGTTTTCGAGATCGAAGCTCCCTTTCGCCAATTCCACCGCTTGTTTGTCCGTCATGCTCTTATAGGTATCGGCATAGCGCTGGATGAGGGCGAGCTTCTGGTCGTTTAGCTTGCTGAGTTCGGTCTCATAGTCACGGTGCAGGGGCCAGAACTCGACGGCTTCATCATCGGTCAACGGCAGGTTCTCAGCCATGACCAGGGCCTTCTGCGTTTTGATGTCCGCGCGGGCCAGTTCAATGAACGTGCGCAGATTGCCAAGGTCGGGTTTGTCGGCCGCGGAAGTCGGGAATGCATTTTTGCCGGTGTCGGTTTGGGCCAGGGCGCAGAACGCGACCAGCAAGGCGACGAAACCGGCGAGGGTGAGTTTTGTTTTCAAGTTTTTCATAGGAGTCAGTGGTTGGAGAGTTTTGTTTTGATCGATTTGTTTCGCTTTTGGGTCATCAGTTGCCAGTGCGAATGGTGACGGATTGAGTGAGCGTGAATTCCAGCAAAGTGCCCGGAGGAATGGTAATGGTCTGTCCCTTCTTCAGGAGGCTGGCCGTGGCGCCGATGGCCGCGCCTTTGCCGGCGTCGCCCGCGATGGCACCGATGGCCGCGCCGGCTGCGGCACCCTTCGCTGCCTTTTTGATGGAAGCATCACCGGCTTCCGCGTAACTGCTGGTGGAAATGGGAACGGGGCTTCCGGACGGGACCATCTGCGCCAGCCGGATGTCGAGCGTGGACTTGCCAAAAGCCCGGCCCGCCTGCGTGGAACTCTGCACCTTGCCGTAGATGACGGTCCCGGCCCGGATCGCCACGACCCCGTTGGCGACGAGGTCATACTCCAACTTCGTGGTGAAGTTGGCGCCACGTGAGCTGTGGGAGGAGACGCTATCCATCATGCGCACGAGCAGCGTGGTGCCGTATGGCAACGTCACCGAACTGGGGGCCGCGACCGGCGCGGGAGCAACCGCCTGGGGCGCGGGTGCCGCCGCCGGCGTGGTGAACGTGAGCGCGATGATGTACGCGGTCTCGATGACTTGCTGGCCGGCGTTCATTTGAAAGCGCACGGTGCCGGCGGTGCCGCCGACGTATTTTCCGTTGAGGACATTGCCGTTCTTGAGTTCAAGAATGTCGGCGTAGGCCGACGCGCCCAAGCCCAGGAGGGCGACGGACAGGACCAGTGGTGTGATGTGTTTCATGGTTGTGGTTTTTATGGTTGTGGTTTTCAGAATTTGAACAGGAGCAAACGGAGGAAACGGAGAGGATTCTGTTTCTCCGTTGCCTCTGTTCCCTCCTGTTGAATCAGGGATTTCATTCTTCGTTCGCTCCACGGATTTTCTTGGAATTTCCCGGCGGTAGATAATTTTCGCCGGACACGACGCGCTTGCCGGTCTGGGCTTCGAGTTCCAAGCGGGCGCGGGGTGAAGGGAGTTTCATGGCCGCAAGCAAGGCACGACCTGCCGGCTGTGGCGGCGGTAGATTTTGAAATCGGCATCGGTGGTCAGCACCACGGGGCCGGGCAGCGTTTCACTCATGCGCACGAGGCAGGCATCGGCCAGGCTCATCGGCACATCGGCGTATTTGTCCATGAGGTTGAGCACCGGCTCAAGTTCATCGCGCAAACCGTAAGCCACGCGCAGCCGTCCATCGCGCAGTAACCGGGCCAGCCTCGCGGCCTCCGGTCGCGCCAGCAGGAAAAAAGTTTCGACGACCACGGCTTCGCAGGTGAGCCACGGCAAGGGTAGATGAGCGACCGCAGTCCGGGACCAGGTGTGATGTTGCTCGCGTGGATCGAGCAGGGCGACAAGCGCACTGCTATCAATAATGACGCTTTGCGGCACGGTAATGGGCCCGGATGATTTCGGGCAGTCGCTTCTTATCGCGAGCGGCGTTGCGCTTGCGGCCGGTGACCGGCGAATTGTCAATCTCCGCGAGAATGTCGGCCAGCGGGTGGTCAAGGCGCGCGCGCGGCATGGCGGCGAGCCGCTCGCGAACAATATCAGATTTCGACACCCGGCGGGTGAGCGATTCCTGTTCAATCCGTCGGGCCAGAACATCCGGCAGGCGAATGGTCAAAGTTTTCATGAACCGACCGTAAGACAAATGCGGCAGTCGCGCAAGACGATTGTTTGCACGGCAGGATTTTTGTTTTGTGGTTGATTCGTTTCCCTGAAATGGAGTGTTGGAGTGCTGGAGTAATGGAACGTTGGAATGTGCGGGTGGTTATCATTGTAGGGTCCTTGTCCGTATTTTGTCTGCTTTCAAACCGTCGGTTTACTTTTTTGCGTCCGGCGCGCTGCCCACCATCGGCATTTCCGACGCGATGTTCAGATCCACGAAGATCGCCATCTGGTTCTCCACCTGGAGGAATTGCGCGGCGCGCATGGGTGACACGGCGTCGCTGATCTGCCGGTGGTACTTCTTCCAAAGGTCCAGACGGTCCTGCACGTTCTGCAACCATTGGCC
>CAZNOE010000334.1:0-6600 GCA_964574525.1 uncultured Bifidobacteriaceae bacterium | reverse complement strand
TCGTATGAAGGAGCGGCGGCGTTGCTGCGTCAACTCGGACATCGTGCGGACGATGCGACCCTGCACGCGCTGGCGCAAACCTTGGGTGGGCGGGTTGAACAACAAACGCAACGACGGCTCAAAGAACCGGCGATCGAACAGACGCCACAGCGTGCGGCCAGCGAAGTGGGCGTGCTGATGCTCGACGGCTGGCAGGTGCGTCAACGCGGGCCGGGCTGGGGGAAGAAAAAAACGCAGCAACCCCGCGTGGCATGGCACGAATTGAAGACGGGCGTGTTTTATCTACAGGAGCAGGCGGCGCGCAAAAACGGGCGTGGGATACTGAGTGACAAAGTAGTGGTCAGTTGGCAGGGCGAGCCGATGGAACTGGGCCGCCGGCTGCGTCAAGCCGCGTGCGAACACGGACTGGGACGCGCCCGGCAGAAGCTGGTGGTCAGCGATGGTGCGCCGTGGATCTGGAACGTGGCGCAAGACCGCTGGAACGGCGCGGTGGAGGTGCTGGATTTTTATCACGCCAGCCAGCATGTGTGGGCCTTGGGCGAGGCGGTGCATGGGGAAGGCGAACGGGCGCGCGGCTGGGTGGAGAAGCAACTGCATCAGTTGCGGCACGGACGACACGCGGCGGCCTTGCGGACCATCGCAGGACTCAAGCCGGGCCGGGGACAAGCCGGCGAGGTCATCCGCCGCGAACAAAACTACTTTGCCAGTCACGCGGCGCGAATGAATTATCGTGCGGTGTCGGCCGGTCGGCTCAGGCCCGGTGGAATCAGCTTGTTTGCAACGTCAAGGTCGGTTCAAACGCAGCGGCCAATCTTGGACGCCGCCCGGCTTGCGCCACTTGTGTGCCTTGATCGAAGCCCGCCAGAACGGTCACTGGGACCAACTCTGGAATCAGTAACCGGGGGGTACCTGTCAAATGTACCAAATCTCACGGCACTGTTTTGCCGGTTGACACCTGCCGGTCCGCGAAACTATTCTCCCAGCCTGATTTCTGCGAGACAGATCCAAACCCACCTGTCTCCACCGGAAAGGAAGTGAGACGGATTGACTGAAATTAAGCTGAAAAAAGGCGAATCTGTGGACAAAGCCCTGCGCCGTTTGAAGAAAAAAATTGATCGCGAAGGGACGTTGAAAGTCGTGCGCACCCATCGACATTATGAAAAGCCGAGTGAGCGCCGCCGCCGCAAGGAAAAAGCGGCGCGTTTCTCAGCCATGCTGACCGCCCGCTACGCGGACATGTAGTCGTTTGAATTCCGGACCGCCGGCAGGAGGCCGCGATCCGGTTCGCCTTTTCCAAGGGGCAATGGGGTCACGGAGTAGTGGTGCAGTCAAAAACCAACGCTCCCTCACTCCGTTGCCCCGCTTGATTTGAACGCCGCCTTTCATGTATTCACTTTCCACCTGCTGGAATTCGCATCGCCACACGGATGGCCGCGCCCTGTTGCGCGAAGTCCGCGATCTGGGCTTTGAGTTCGCCGAACTTAGCCACGGCACGCGCATCAGTCTCATGCCCGGCATTCTCGAAGCTGTGGACGCGGGCGAAATCAAAATCTCCAGCGTCCACAACTTCTGTCCGCTGCCGATGGGCGTGAACCGCTCCGCGCCAAATCTCTACCAGTTTTCCGCTGAAAGGACGCGGGAACGCGAGCTGGCTCTCCGCTACACGCTCAAGACGCTCGAATTTGCCGGACGCGTGCAAGCCCCGCTTGTCGTCCTCCACCTCGGCAGCATTGAAATGAAGGATTACACGGGCAAGCTCAAGGACATGCTGGGCCGCGGCGAAAAGGGTTCGCCCAAATACGAAAAACTCTGCACCGAGCTCACCGAAAAGCGCGAAGCCAAAAAGGAAAAATTCGTTGAGCGCATGTATGAGACGCTGCGCAAGATTGTTCCCGAGGCCGAATCGCGCGGCATTAAACTGGGTGTCGAGAACCGCGAAGCACTCGAAGAAATCCCGCTCGACAGCGATTTCATGTTCTTCTTCCGCGAGTTCACGAGCCCGGCGGTTGTCTATTGGCACGACACCGGCCACGCGCAGATCAAGGAGAACCTCGGCTTCATCCATCACGCGCTGCACCTCGAATCGCTGGCCGACCGGCTGGCCGGGTTTCACATCCACGACGTGCAATTCCCCGGCCGCGACCACTGCGCGCCGGGCACCGGCACGGTGGATTTCGCCGCGCTCAAACCGATGGTCAAGCCCGAGCACACCAAGGTTTTCGAGTTCAGCCCTTCGCTTACCGTGGAAGAACTCAAAAGCGGCGTCGAACACGTGAAGCGGATTTGGGGCGCGAACTGAAGATTTTCGATTTACCATTTATGATTGACGGGGGTATTGGCAAACCCGCGCGTAAATCGTAAATCGTAAATCGTAAATGACAGCGCTGGCAGGCATTTCATCGCGCGATCTGGCGACCAACATCGTTCGCGCCCTCCATGCTGCCGGCCATACCGCGTTTTGGGTCGGCGGCTGTGTGCGCGATTATCTTCTGGGGCGCGAGCCGGGCGATTACGACATCGCCACCTCCGCGCTGCCGGAGCAAATCGAAAACCTTTTCAAACGCACGGTCGCCGTAGGCCGCAAATTCGGCGTAATGATCGTCGTCGAAGCTGACCACCAATTCCAAGTCGCAACGTTTCGCGCCGAAGCGGATTACCGTGATGGCCGGCATCCCGAGCACGTCACCTTCGGCGATGCAGTGGCCGATGCGCGGCGACGTGACTTCACGGTCAACGGCTTATTCTACGATCCTGTCGCAGAAAGGTTGCACGATTGGGTGAGCGGCGAAGCCGACCTGCGCGGCAAAATCATTCGCACGATCGGCTCACCGGGTGAACGCTTTGCCGAAGATCATTTGCGCCTGCTGCGCGCCGTGCGTTTGGCCGCGCAACTGGATTTTCAAATCGAGCCGCAGACTTTCGCGGCCATCCGAACGCACGCCGCGAAAATCCAAACCATCAGCGCCGAGCGCATTCGCGACGAACTCATCAAGCTTTTCGCGCCGGCCAAGGATTGGAGCGCCGGTCTCCGACCCGGTGCGTTGCCATGCCCCGAACAGGCCGGGTCGGAGACCGGCGCTCCACCGCCTGAAGGCGAAACTCCAAATGGCCGGCGCGCTGCCCGAGGTCTGGAGTTGCTCCGTGACAGCGGCCTGCTCAAACACGTCTTGCCCGAGATCGCGGCCACCGAGAGTTGCGAGCAATCGCCGGACTATCATCCCGAAGGCAACGTCTTCACACATCTGTGCCTGATGCTCCGGCATTTGCCGCCGGACGCGGATGCCTCGTTACCGTGGGCTGTGCTCATGCATGACGTGGCCAAACCCGTTACCGCTTCGCGCGATCCAAAGACAGGGAGCATTCATTTCTACGAGCACGAAAAAATCGGCGCGCAGATGGCGGAACAAATCCTGGAACGCTTGCGCTTTCCGCGAAAGCAAATCGAAGAGGTAGCCGCCGCCGTGCGCTATCACATGCAGTTCAAGGATGCGCCGCAAATGCGCAAGTCCACCCTGCGCCGGACGATCCTGCGCGATTCGTTTCCGCTGGAACTGGAATTGCACCGGCTCGATTGCCTCGGCTCGCACGGGCAACTGGACATCTACGATTTCCTCGTCGAGCAAGCGGCGGAACTGGCGAAACAGCCGGAAATCCGCCCGCCACTATTGACGGGAAATGATTTGATGGCGTTGGGCCTGAAACCGGGCCCGGCAATGGGCGCGCTGCTGAACGAAATTCGCGAGAAGCAATTGCAGGACGAATTGAAAACGCCGGCGGAAGCGCGCGAGTGGGCAAAGACCAAAATTGTGACGCACTGAAAACCCAATGAGCACAGCCTCCACAAAAACACCTCGCGTTGTTGGGCAGGAGATTGTTTCGATCAACCCAGCCACGCTGGCGGAGTTGGGCCGCGTGCCGATTCTTGCGGCGGACGAAATCAAGCGGGCACTCGCCAAAGCGCGGAGCATGCAACCGGCTTGGGCGGCGCTTTCGTTCAAGGATCGCGCTCGATACATTTTGCAAGCCAAGCGTCTTCTGTTGGAGCGTCAGGACGAGATTTGCGAACTCATCGCCCGTGAAACCGGCAAGCCGGTGGTGGAAGCGCTGGCGAGCGAAGTCTTTCCCATCGAAAACCTGATGGATTACTTCGCCCGGAAGTCGGCCAGCCTATTGCGTGACGAGCAATTCACGCTGTCCGTATTCCGCAACAAGAAATCGCGTATCTATTTCTTTCCACTCGGTGTCGTAGGGATCATCTCTCCTTGGAACTTTCCCTTTGCGATTCCGATGGGCGAAGTGGTCATGGCGCTGATGGCGGGCAACGCCGTTTTGCTCAAGCCGTCCGAGCACACGCCGCTCGTTGGCCTGAAAATCGGCGAACTTCTTCACGCCGCCGGTTTGCCGGATGGCCTCTTGCAAGTGTTGACGGGCGATGGCGGTACTGGTGCTGCACTGGTGGATGCGTCCATTGATAAAATTTTCTTCACCGGCAGTGTGCGCACCGGACGCAAAGTCGCCGAAACCGCCGCGCGCCGGCTTCTGCCCTTTGTCCTGGAACTCGGCGGCAAGGACGCGATGATCGTTTGCGCCGACGCGCCGTTCGAACGCACGGTGAATGGCGCGTTGTGGGGCGCGTTCAGCAATTGTGGCCAAGCGTGCGCGTCGGTTGAACGCCTTTACGTGGTCCAGTCCGTCGCGGACCGATTCATCAGCGCCGTGGTGGAAAAAGCCAAAACGCTGCGCGTGGGCATTGACGGCGGGCAACAGCAAGACATCGGTTCGCTGAATAATGAAAACCAGCTTCGCATCGTGACTGAGCACGTCAACGATGCTGTTGCCAAAGGCGCGAAAATCCTCACCGGCGGAAGGCGGATCGAATCGCTGCCCGGCTATTTCTTTGAGCCAACGATTCTGGTGAACGTCAACGATTCGATGCGCGTTATGCGGGAAGAGACGTTCGGCCCTGTGCTGCCGATTGTGGTGGTCAAGGACGAAGCGGAAGCCATCCGCGAAGCCAACCGTTCCAACTATGGCCTGCTCGCCAGTGTTTGGACGACGGACACAAACCGGGGCAAAAAGATTGCCGCGCAGGTGGAAGCGGGAACGGTCATCATCAACGACGTGATGTACACGCACAGCGCGGCGGAAACGCCGTGGTTCGGTGTGAAGGAAAGCGGCTTTGGCGTCACGCATTCCAAGCACGGCTTGCGCGAATTCGCCCAGATGAAACACATCAACTGGGACGTGCTGCCGCTGAAATCAAACCTCTGGTGGTATCCCTATTCCGCGAAACAGCGGCGCAATTTCAAATTGCTGGCCAAAGTGCTGCACAAGTGGGGACTGAAAAAGTGGATTTGATTTCGCTCCGCCTCTGCTATCGGCGCGGATACTGATTCGCTGCTTCGTGCTTCGTCGGGCTACTTGTCCGGCCCGGCCCAATGCGCGGTGCCGATGGCGTAATACATATGCGCCCAACCCGGATCTTTGGGGTTCGTCCCTGGTATCGGGCCCTGGCGCGACGCGTACCAGATGCGATAGTTGCCGTCCTTGAGTTTCATGATGGTCTGGCTCGTGGTGAAGTTGGATTCCCAATCATTTTTCGGTTCCGGTTTGAACACGGGATTGTGTTCGGATTTTTTCCAGTTCAAACCGTCTTCGCTAACGGCCAGACCGATGGCGGTCCGCTCCTGCCCTTCGTAATAAGTCCCGTAGAGCGCGATGTAAATCCCATCCGCTTTGAAAACTGAAGGATAAACAATCACGGGCAGCGTCACGCGATCCCCGCCCGCGCCTTCCCATTTCTGTTCCTTGGGAAGAAGGGCGGGCTTTTCGTTCACCTGCCATTTCAATCCATCCTTGCTTTCAGCGTAGCGCAACACCCACGGACGCTTGCTCACGTCCACGAACCACATCTTGTAGGCGGCACCTTCTTTTATCAGGTAAGGCGCATAGGCGTTTTCGAGCAATATCGCCGAGGGCGCGGACCAGTTGATGCCGTCCTCGCTCGATGCGCGATGGACGTTGTGCTTGTAATCACCCGGCATGTCCGCTGCCGTGAAATAAATGATCAGCCTGCCGTTCTCGCGCAGGACCGAGCCATCCGGGTTGCGCAAGAAATTGGGCGTGAGAAGACTCTTGCGGTCGTCGCCGAAGGACATGACAGGATTCTTGTCGTATTTCGTGAAGTGAACGCCGTCCTTGCTCTTCGCGAGGCCGATTTTGTAGATGCGATCCTTGTGCTCGTTCTTTCGGATCCTTTCCTTTTGCTCGTCCGTGAGTTCGGTGGCGGGCTTGTAAAGGCCATTGGCAATCACATCGTTTTGCGAACCGATGTAATACATCCAATACTCGCCGTTCTCGTAAATGACACTGGGCGCCAGAATATGCTGGTCATCGAACTTCCCCTTCTCGCCGATGGTGAAGACGGGCTGATCGCTGTCGCGCTTCCAATCCATCGGCTTGAGCCATTTGGCGAATTTGGGATTTGCCGTTTCCTGGGCTTGAACGATTTGAGCGACGCCCATGGCGAGGAACAAAGATCTTGCAAATAGCGTGCAGGCGTTGGTCATACCGAGCGAGATTACGTCGCGACTTGCTGAG
>CAZNOE010000333.1:0-6601 GCA_964574525.1 uncultured Bifidobacteriaceae bacterium | reverse complement strand
TTCATTTCCCAAGCACGAACCACAGCACCACGGCCACGCCGAGCACGAACAGGAAGGCGTAGGTCTGGAGATTGCCGGTCTGGACCAAGCGCAGCGCGCGGCCCGTCAAATCCGTCCCGCCGCGCACGAGGCCAATGCAAAAGCCTTCCACGATCCAGCGGTCAATCCAGTCGGAGACCGTGGCGATGAAATCATGAATGCGGATAACGGTGGCTTCGTAAAACTCGTCGAAGTAAAAGCGGTTGCTCATCAATTTGGCAAAGCCACCGAGTTTCGCCGGCAACGGGTCTTCCTTTGTATTCGCGTAAAGTTTCCACGCGGCGAACAAGCCTACGGCAAACGCCGCCAGTCCGCTCAGCGCCGCCACGGGAGCATGTTGGAACGGATAAATGAGTTGGGCAACGAAGCCGTGCGCAGCTTCGCTGTGTTCAGGTGAGAGCGCTTTGCCGAAGATTGCCTCAATGCCGACCACTCCGCCGATGATGCTGAACGCCGCCAGAATTCGCAGCGGCCAGACCATCACGCCGGGCGATTCGTGCGCGTGCCCAGCTTCGTGCGTGCGCTCTGAACCGAGAAACGCCACGAAGAGGAGCCGGAACATGTAGAACGTCGTTAGCGCTGCCACGCCTACGCCGAGAATGAACAGCGGCAGGCTGTGATGTTGCGCGGCGGCGAGGATGGCGTCCTTGCTAAAGAATCCGCTCAACGGCCACACGCCCGCCAACGCCAGCGTGCCGACCATGAACGTCCAGAATGTTACCGGCATTTTCTTGCGGAGCGCGCCCATCTTCCAAATGTCCTGCTCGTGGTGCATGGCATGAATCACCGAGCCAGCGCCGAGAAACAGCAGCGCCTTGAAAAACGCGTGTGTGGTGAGATGGAACATGCCGGCCTCCGGCGCGGTTAGTCCGACGCCCATGACCATGTAGCCGAGTTGCGAAAGCGTCGAGTAGGCGAGGATGCGTTTGATGTCGTTTTGCTGGATGGCGATGAGCGCGGCGAGCAAGGCGGTGAATCCGCCGATCCACGCGATCACTACGAGTGCTGGGCCATTCAGCATGAAGGAAATCCGACAAAGCATATATACGCCAGCAGCAACCATCGTGGCAGCGTGAATCAAAGCGGAAACAGGAGTCGGCCCTTCCATGGCGTCAGGTAGCCAAACGTGAAGCGGAAATTGCGCGGACTTTCCAACCGCGCCACAGAACAACAACAATCCAATTGCTGTTACTGTTGCCACCGGAATCGCAGGCGGAATTCCCCCGCCTCGCAACAAAGTGAAGTTCAATTGCCCAAAAGTTACCCAAACCATCAAGATTCCAAGCATGAAGCCGAAGTCGCCGATTCGGTTTGTTAGGAAAGCTTTCTTGGCCGCGTCTGCGGCGCTGGCTTTTTCAAACCAGAAGCCGATAAGCAGGTAGCTCGACACACCGACGAGCTCCCAAAAGATGAATAGTTGGAGAAAATTGTTCGAGAGCACGATGCCGAGCATTGAGAACGTGAACAGGCTCAGGCACGCGAAGTACCGCGAGTAGCCCGGATCGTCGCGCATGTAGCCCGCCGAGTAGATGTGAATCGCGCCGCCGACGCCAGTGACGATGAGTAGCATCATCAGGCTCAACGGATCGAGCCTGAGGCCGAAGTCCACACTCAGGTTGCCGATGGAAAGCCAGTTCAGACTGATCTCACCAGTGGTCCAGCCATTGACGGCGATGAACAAGATGGTTGAAAGAAACCCGATCAGGATCGCGCTCATCGAAAGCGCGGCGCTGACCTTCTTGTCGCTCAGTGTGAACAGCGTAATGACCCCCGCCGCGAGGAGCGGCAGGAACAAGATCAGCCAGGGTAACGCTTCGAGTTTCATCAGAGATTAACCACCAATGGAAACGAACGAACGCAAATGTTGGAAACACGGATTTCGCAGATTCGCACGGATGGTTTTGAATCCGTGTCAATCGGTGCAATCTGTGTCACGTCCTTCGATTCGTGTCTATTCGTGTGCATTCGTGGTTGCTTCAAAGTTTCATGCTCGTCAAATCTTCAACGTGCGCGGTCTGGCGCTTGCGGTAGAGCGCCACGATGAGCGCCAGGCCGACCGCCACCTCCGCCGCCGCAACGGTGATGATGAAAAAGACAAGAATCTGGCCGTTCAGGTTGTCGTTGAACCTCGAGAAAGAAACGAGCGCGAGGTTCGCCGAGTTGAGCATCAACTCCAGGGACATGTAAATCACGAGCAGATTGCGGCGGGTGATGACGCCGAGCAAACCCAGCGCAAACAAGAGCGCGCTGACGATCAGATAATGTTCAAGGCCGACGTTCATTTGGGTTGGCCACGAAAAGGCACAAGAAGCACAAGAAAAAATCCCCTTTGTGCCTTTTGTGCTTCTTCGTGGCTATTCATTATTTCAAATCTTTCTTGCTCAACAGAATCACGCCCACCATCGCCACGAGGAGCAGGAGGGAGACGATCTCGAAAGGCAGCAGGTATTGAGTAAAGAGAATCCTGCCGAGCGGAATTGTTCCACCTTCTGCTGTTGGGGACAAGCTTGCGCCAGGTTTCGATTCGAGCAGTGACCTCACGAAAATCGCTGTGATTGCCCCGACGGAAATCAAGCCGGCCACCAGCCCGAGCTTTTTGATCTTCCGCCGCTCCTCTTCCTTCAAATCGAGCAGCATGATGACGAACAGGAACAGCACCATGACCGCGCCGGCATAGACGAGCACCTGCACCGCAGCGAGGAAAAACGCGTGCAGCAGCACGAACAGCCCCGCCATCGAAATGATGGTCAGCACGAGGAACATCGCGCTCGTGACCGGATTGCGGCTGAACGGATTCGCAACGACGAGCACACCGCACGCGAGCGTCAGGAATGCGAAGGCGTAAAATAAAATGTCAGGTAGTGCCATGCTCTGATTTCAAAACCACGAATGAACACTAATGGACACAAATGCTGAGACACGGATTTCACTGATTAGCACAGATTGGTTTCTCATCCGTGTCAATCCATGGAATCCGTGTCTTAATCTGGATTCGTATTCATTCAAGTCCATTCGTGGTTGCCTTAAACCTTCACCGGAAAATTTTCCTGCTCCTTCGCCTCTTCAGCTTTGTGTTTCCACTTCTGAACTCCCGCATGGACGCCGCCAAGGGCGAGGAGTTTCTCTTTGTTGTAAATCAATTCCGCGCGGCTTGTGCCGGTGAGGGAGTAGTCCTTCATCAGAAAGATCGCTTCTTCCGGACACACTTCCTGGCAGAAGCCGCAGAAGATGCAGCGGAGCATATTGATCTCGAATTCGAGCGGCATCTTCTCCGCGTTCGGGCGATCAGCTGTGAGGCAGTCCGGGCCGGGCGGGATGATCTTGATGGCCTTGGGCGGACAGACGAATTCGCAAAGCTGGCAGCTCACGCACTTCGTGTTGCCTTCCTGGTCACGCACGAGATATGGCGCGCCGCGATAGCCTTCCGGCACGACCCATTTCTCCTCGGGGTATTGCATCGTCACCTTCTTTTTGAAGAAGTGGCGCAGGGTGACTTTGAACCCGCCGATGATGGCCGGCAGGTAAAGCCGCTCCCAAAAATTCAACGCTTTGCGTCTAACGATCATTTCAAATCTGCACCTGGCTAAAGCAGCTAAAGCCAGGTGTTAATGGGGATGAGCGGCGCTTAGCTAGCTCTCTATGCGTTCGCAAGTTCCTGACATCATGCCGGGCGCTCGCAGCCCTCTCATTAACACCCCGCTTTAGCAGCTGAAGCGGGGTGTGTCTGGTGCGCGTGAAATGAAACTGTTTCAACAGTTTCATTCTTTGTCCTTCCGCCACTCCAGTCCGTATCGTTCGACTAACAGCTTCAGTTCCTCGGTAAAATCTCGCTTCCGATGATGTTCCTCCTGATTCGCGATGTAAGCGCAAACTTCCACAACGCCCGACTCCGAAATTGAGAACAAGCCATACCCGCGTCCCCAACCGAACTTGCCCGCGACCAGATTCTGCTCGTTCACCCAGTGCGACGAACTGCCTTTGAAGAGTTGCATAATGTCTTCGATGGCCAGATTCGTCGGCAAATCTGAGAGGGGACAAAATCGGGCGACCAGCGCCTGGCTAAAGCCAAATGCTTTCGCAAAACTCTGCATGATCGCCATTTTTCTCATTTCGCCTGCCACCACAAAATCACTGCCGTCACCACTATGTTCGCCAGCGCCAGCGGGATGAACCGCCGCCAGCCCAAATTCATCAACTGGTCGTAGCGGAAACGCGGCCACATCCAGCGCACCCAGATGAACGTCAGCAGAAACAAAAAAACCTTCGTCAGGAAAATCGCGATATGCGCGATACCGCCGAGCAGCGTCGTGGCGGGTTGATCGAGGCCGAACCACGGCAACGTCCAGCCGCCGAAGAACAGCGTCACCATCATCGCCGACACGAGGATCATGTTCGCGTATTCCGCCATGAAGAACATCGCGAACTTGATCGAACTGTATTCGACGTTGTAACCGCCGGCGAGTTCCTGCTCGGCTTCGGGCAGGTCGAACGGCGTGCGGTTGGTTTCCGCAAAGGCGGAGACGAGGAAAATACAGAACGCAAAAAATGTCATCGGGCTTTGCAGCACGAACCAGTTCGGCACGGGCAGCCACGCCGGCAACCACGACAGCGTGCCGGTCTGTGCTTTGACGACGCTGCTCAAATTCAAGTCACCGACGCACAGGAAGATCGGGATGACGCTCAAGCCCATCGCGATTTCGTAGGAAATCATTTGCGCGCTGGAGCGGATGCCGCCGAGAAACGGATACTTCGAGTTCGCCGCGTAGCCCGCCAACACGATGCTATAGACCCCGAGCGACACGATGCCAAAGGTATAGAGGATGCCGACGTTCAGGTCCGCCAGCACCATCGGCTGCTTGCCGAGCGTCGAGCCGAACGGAATCACCGCGAGGTTCAGGATGGCCGGGATGAGCACGATCATCGGCGCCAGCGTGTAAAAGACTTTGCGAACGTGCGCGGGCGTGACCTCCTCCTTGAAAAACGCCTTGACCGCGTCCGCCGCCGGTTGGAGCAGGCCAAACGGCCCGACACGATTCGGCCCGTGGCGGTCCTGGATGAATGCGCACACGCGCCGCTCGACGAGCACGATGTAGGCGACCATGAACATCAGCATGGCAAACGCCGCCACCACCTTCACCGCCGTGAAGAGGGCGAATTGCGCTGTCGGATTCAAGTTGTGCAGCCAGTCGGTCATGTCAAAATTCAAACGGCTCTGCCCGTAGCGCAGACTTCCAAGTCTGCTGTGTCGCGGATTTCCAAATCCGCCGGCGCACGACGTCGCACGCCCTGCCGACTTGGAAGTCGGCGATACGGCAGGTTTGGAAACCTGCGCTACATCAAATCTTCACCGTCACGCCCGTGTCGCCGAGCATGGCCCACGTGAGACCGTTGAACGCCGGAACGTCCTTCGCCATCTCGTTGAACAAACCTTCGATGCTCAGGAATCCATTCTTGCCGGTGACGTTGTAAACCAGATCGTGCAGAAACTCCCATTCGGGTCGCGCGTCACCGGGCGGTTGGACGGCCTGCATGAACCGCTGCACGCGTCCATTCGTGTTCGTGAACGTGCCGCGCTTCTCAGCGTGGGCGCAACCGGGCAGAACGTAATGCGCCAGCTTCGCCGTCTCGTTCGGCAGGATGTCGCTCACGATGAGCGTGTCCAGCTTGCCGAGCAAATCTGCCGTGACGCCGTGTTCCTCCACCACTTCGCTGACGAGTTCCTTTTCCCGCAACGCTTTTGCGCTCACAGCGCGCTTCAAGATGTCCTCCCCGAAAACGATCAGCGTCTTGATTTCGCCGCGCGCGATGCCAGCGGCGATCTTCGTCAGGCTGATGCCCACTTCCGTGAAACAGATCCCCATGAGCCGTGCGCCGTTGGTGTTGGGATTCTTGTCCTCGTCAACCAGAAGCTTGTCGCCTTTGCCGATACGGGGCATGGAATCGCTCATCGCCCCGAGCCGTGACTTCAGCTTGGCGAGCAACCAAAGCTCTTCGTTCGTCTGGCGAGCGGAGGCGATGATGGCGACCGAGCCGAAAGGAGCGTGCTTCAATTTCTCCGCGATTTCTGACAACGCAGCCGTCCACGTTGATTTGTAGTGGGACAGGCTTCCAGCCTGTCCAGGTATGGGGGAAGACAGGCTGGAAGCCTGTCCCACTAAAACGTCCTTCAGGCGGTCGGCGCGATTGATCCACTTGTAATTCAACCGGCCCGCGTCGCACATCCACGGGCCGTTGACGGCGTCGTTTTCGCGCGGCGTGTAGCGGTGAATCTTTTCCTCGCGCGAGCCGATGCGGATGTTGCAGCCCGTGGCGCAACTCGTGCAGATGCTCTTGGTTTCTTTGAGAAACCAGACGCGCATCTGGAAACGAAAATCTTTCGACGTGAGCGCGCCCACCGGGCAGATGTCCACCGTGTTGAGCGTGTAATCGTTGTCGAACGGCAGGCCGGGGAACGTGGCGATGGTGTTGTAGCTGCCGCGATTCACGATGCCGAGCGCGTCGTCGCCAGCGACGTCCTTGGTGAACCGGATGCAGCGTGTGCAGAGAATGCAACGCTCCGCAT
>CAZNOE010000332.1:0-6611 GCA_964574525.1 uncultured Bifidobacteriaceae bacterium | reverse complement strand
GAAGAAACTGCGCGGGCTTCACGCTGGCCGAAGTGCTCGCGGCGCTGATGTTCATGGCCATCGTGATTCCGGTGGCGGTGCAGGGACTGCACATCGCGAGCCGCGCCGGATCGGTGAGCGAACGCAAAGCGCTGGGCGCGCGGCTCGCCGAAAGCAAATTGAACGAACTGGTTGTGACCGGCCAATGGCAGTCGGCGGCGCAGAAGGGAACGATTCAGGAAGGATTGCAAAGCTACTCGTGGCAATTGCAATCCGAGCCGTGGGCCGAGGACGGTGCGATGCGGCTGATCACCATGCACGTGAACGTGCCGGCGCAGGGACGGGATTACGACGTGCACGTGAGCACGTTGGTGGATGCGACGCAGTGATGAAAACAGAATTCCGAATGACGAATGACGAATGGAATCCGCTGGCTCAAAGGCCGGTCGGACGCCGCACAATTTCGTTTTCTCCATTCGACATTCGTCATTCGGAATTCGTCATTCCGCAACGCGGTTTCACACTTCTGGAAATCCTGCTCGCCATGCTCGTGTTTTCCATCGTGCTCGCGGCGATTCACACCGTGTTTTTCAGCGCGTTCAAATTGCGCAGCAAAACGTCGGAGGCGATCGAGCGTTCATTGCCACTGCAACAGACCCTCGCCATCATCAAGCGTGACCTCGCGAATCTCGTTCCGCCGGGCGGAGCGTTCTCCGGCGCGCTGCAAAGCACCCCGACCACCTCCACGGGCAGCGGCATGTCGGGTTCGTTGAGCCACCAGAACGGCCCGCAGTTTTACACCGCGGTCGGCATCGTGGACGACAATGCGCCCTGGGGAGAGATCGAGCGCGTGTCGTATCACCTGGCAGCGGCGACGAACAACACGCCGGGTATGGACCTCTATCGCTCCGTCGCGCGGAATCTGTTGCCGCTGATGCAAGACCAGACGAGCGACCAGTTTTTGATGAGCGGCGTGGAGTCCGTCGCGTTTCAGTATTATGACGGCAACGCCTGGAAGGACACTTGGGATTCGACGCAAGCAGACACGACTACCGGCCTGACCAACAATCTGCCGCGCGCCATCAAGCTGGAGCTGGCGCTTTACAACGGGAACCGCTCGTACGGCACGCCGGCGCCGGTCGGACTCATTGTGCCCGTCATGGTGCTGGCCCGAACAAATGCGACGGCGACAATCGAATGAGACTGCGCGCGACAAATCATTCCCGCAACGCGGACATTTCGTCCTCGTCCTCCTCCTCGTTCTCGTCCTCGATTTTTGCCGGGTGTTCGAGGACGAGAACGAGGACGAGGAGGACTTTCTACAACCAAGCCGAGTCCGGCTCGTTGCTCATCATTGTCCTCTGGATCGCGTTCGGGCTGGTGGCGCTCACGTTGTATTTCGCGCACTCGATGAATCAGGAATTGCGCGCCTCGGACAATCGCGTCGCGGCCATTGAGTCCAATCAGGCGATAGACGGCGCGGCGCGTTACCTGAGCAACTTTCTCGCGACCACTGCCTATCCCGGCGAGATGCCCAGTCCGGTCGAGCTTCCTTGCGAAGCCATTCCCGTAGGCGACGCCAAGTTTTGGCTCATTGGTCGCGACACGAACGATTGGGAAATCAATCTGACCGCGCCGGCATTCGGGCTCGTGGACGAGGCGTCGAAGATCAATCTCAACGCGCCGTGGGTCACGGCGGACATGATTCAATATCTCCCCGGCATGACGCCGCAAATCGCCGCCGCGATCATGGATTGGCGTGATGCGAACAGCGACGTCACGACGGACGGAGCGGAGGATGAGACTTACGGCCGGCTGACGACGCCTTACAAAACCAAGAACGCTCCGTTCGAGTCGGTGGAAGAACTGCGACTCGTCGCGGGCATGACGGCGGAAATTCTTTACGGCGAGGACGCAAACCTGAACGGCATCCTCGACGCGAATGAAAACGATGCGGACAGTTCCGCGCCCAATGACAATCGCGACAGCCGGCTCGATCCGGGGCTGATGGAGTATTTCACCGTGTATAGCTACGAACCGATGACGGGAACGAACATCACCGACCGGACCCAAATGCAGGGACTATTGGAATCTGTTTTTGGAACGGGACAACGAACAACAGAGATGATGCGAGACATATTCGGCCCGCCCCAGAGTCCCAGGCCACCCGTCAAGAGCGTGCTGGAGTTGTTTGTCCGCGGGGTTTTCACAGACGACGAGGCGGCACAAGTCGCCGATTACTTGTCGCCCATTACGAACATTCTAGTGAACGTAAACACCGCGAGCGAGCCCGTGTTGGAATGTATCCCCGGCATTGGAGTGGATTACGCGGCGCAAATGGTTTCCTACCGTGAGTCGAATCCTTCAAAGCTCACAACCGTGGCTTGGGTCGCTGAAGCCATCGGCGACACGAACGCGCTTACTGCCGGTCCCTTCATCACCACGCACAGTTATCAATACACGGCGGACATCGCGGCGGTGGGTCATCACAACCGGGGCTATCAGCGCCTGCGCTACGTGTTCGACACGAGCGAGGGAGCGCCGATCATCATCCGCCGGCAGGACCTCACGCATCTCGGCTGGGCGTTGGGCAAGGAAACGCGAACGGAGTTGCTTGCCTCCGCGAAGGAGACGCGATGAGAACCAGCATTAGAGAGGAATTCAAGAAGTGGCAACGTCTCCCCGTCGCCACGCCTGAGCCATCCGAGCCGCCGCGAGGTCTTGGAGTGCGGTGGGTGAGGGGTGAGGGCACACACCGCTTTGGCTTGGACGCGCAACCCATCTCCGAAAGCGGCGTCAGCCCCGTTCCCCGCCAGCCGCCGCACTCCAAGACGCTGACGCGCGCACGAACCCCGCTCGAACCGTCCGATGTCTCGATCCTTCAACAGCCATGATTGATTTGAAACAATTGGACAAGCTGTTCCAGCGGCAACCCGGCAATTCGCTGCTCGGGTTGTCGTTTGACGGCAGCCGGCTCGAAGGCGTGCTCGTTCGTCGCACCAACGGCTCGGTGGAGATCAAAAAGACCTTCATCACTTCGCTCTCGCTCGATCCGCTCACCGCCGAAGTTGAACTGGCGGGCCGCGAAATCCGCAACCAACTGGACGCCGAGCAAATCCGCGAGCGCTGGTGCACCGTTTGTCTGCCGGTCAACTGGGCACTCACGCTCACGATCAAGCTGCCGGACATTCCCGATGAAGACGTCGCGGACTTTTTGCAGATTGAAGCGGAGCGCGGTTTTCCGTACAGCCCGCAGGAGTTGATGATCGCGCACTCGCGCTTCCAAACCGCGGGCGGCGAGAAATTTGCAACCTTGGTGGGCATCCCCCGCGAACACGTCGCGCGGCTCGAAGCCGTGCTGCAAGCGGCGCAACTCCGGCCCGTGACATTTTCACTTGGCTTGACGGCGCTGCAACGCGCGGACACGGAGTCGGCCGACGGCGTGATCGCCTTGCTGCCCGGCGAAGTCACCGTGGCAATGCAGATTTCGTGCGGCGGCGGCGTGGCGATGCTGCGCACACTGGACGGTGCCTTCGAACAGACCGGCGCGGAGCAGGAACTCCAGGTGGACCATATTGCGCGCGAGATTCGGATCACGCTCGGCCAGCTTCAACCCGGGGTGCGCGAGTCGGTGCGGCGCTTGCGTGTCCTGGGCCGCAACGAGACGGCGCAGGAACTGGCTGAGGAACTTCAGGCGCGTGCGGCGTCGCTCGGGCTGAAAGTCGAGCATGTCCGCGATCATGGAGCGGAGGAATATGGAATCAAAATCCCGTCGGCGACGGCGGTGTCGCCGGCGCTGAGCGTCGCGGTGCGGCGCCTGGCCGGCCAGGAGGGAATGGAATTCCTGCCGCCGAAAATCAGCGCGTGGAAACAGTTCAGCGAACGCTACTCCAGCGGCAAGCTCGCTTATGCCGGCGCGGGTGCCGGGGCCGTGGCGCTCATCGTCGCGCTCGCCTTTCTCGTCCAGCAAATCATCTTATGGCGCTGGCAATCGAAGTGGTCGGGCATGGAGCCCAAGGTTGTCGAGTTGACGAGAACCCGCGATGAGATTCGCCGTTACCGTCCCTGGTATGACGAGTCGGTCCGCACGCTGGCAATTCTCCGGCGCGTCACCGAGGCGTTCCCGCAGGACGGCGCGGTGTCGGCGAAGACCGTCGAGTTGCGCGAGCCGGCGACGGTGACCTGCACCGGCACGGCGCGGAATCGCGAGGTGCTCTTCAAGGCGCTCGACAAGTTGCGCGACACGAAGGAGATTTCGGACATTCACGTCGAGAATACGCGCGGCAGCACGCCGCTGGAATTCACGTTTAACTTTCATTGGGGAGGCCCCGGCGCGCCATGAACCTGAACAAGCGACAACAAATCATGGCCGTCCTCGCCATCGCGCTGGTGGCGCTCTACGTGGCGGACAAACTCGTGTTCACGCCGCTGACGAACAGTTGGAAGACGCGCTCCGACCGCATCGCAAAATTGAAGGAACAGGTGCGCGACGGTTCGGAAACGTTGAAGCGGGAGATGGTGTTGCGCCAGCAATGGGACCGGATGCGCACCAACACGCTTGCCTGGGATGCCTTGCAGACGAAACCACTCGCCGCCGCGAAGCCCGAAGCCGAGAGTCAGATTCTCAAGGCGTTCGAGCACTGGTCGCAGGAGGGCGGCGTCTCGGTGAGTTCCATCCGGCCACAATGGAAAGAGGCGGAGGAAGATTACAAGACGCTCGAATGCCGGGCGGACGTAAGCGGCACCCTGCCGGCCATCGCGCATTTTCTCTATCAAGTTGAGCGTGATCCGCTGGGCGTGAAGGTGGATTCGCTGGAATTGACGACGCGCAACACCGAAGGATCGCAACTGGCGCTCGTCATCCAGGTCAGCGGCCTGCTGCTCAACCCGCCAAAGAAAGGTGCAAGATGAGGTTTCCTTCGACAGGCAAACTGTGCGAAGCTGATTGCGTGAACACAACCCGGCTCGCGGCAACGGTTGGCGCGCGCGTCTGCGGGAGTCCAATCCCGCGGTTCGCGGGATTGTCCCCGAACACGCTAAAGCGTGGACTCCAACGGGTCGCCGGGCTGGGGCTGGTCGTTGGTTTTTCCGCTGCGGCGCAGTCCACGAACAATCCCGCCTCGGCAAACGGCGCCCCCAGTGCGCCCGCCCGCGTTGAGTCCGCGTCGCAGGGATTTGATGAGCCGGCGTTTCACCTCGTCGCGGAGCGAAACATTTTCAACGCCAACCGGTCCGGCGGCAAAGTCGTGCTATCCTCGCAACGTCCATCGCGCATCGAATACTTCACGCTCGTCGGCACGATGGCCTACGAGAAAGGCGTATTCGCGTTCTTTGAAGGATCAAGTTCGGAATTCACCAAAGTCATGAAGGCCAGCGGTGTCATCGCCGGCCACAAACTCGTGGACGTTTATGCGAGCAGCGTGAAGATCGAGGCCGATGGCAAGGAGATCGAACTGACAGTCGGGTCGCAAATGCGCCGCGAAGACGAAGGCACATGGCACCTGGCGGAAACCAGCAGTGGCAGTGGCGGATCCGGCTACGCGCCGAGCCGCAATGGAGATTCTGCCAGCCGCGAGTCTTCAGGACGATCCAGCCGCTCGGGCCGGGGCGGCGATTCCCGTTCGCGGCGCGAGGGAGAATCTTCGCGCAGTCGCACCGAGAATCCTGCGGAATCCAGCAGCAAGTCTTCGTCGAACACATCCACCTCCAGTGCCGATCAAGCCGAAATCCTCAAACGTCTCATGGAACGACGAGAAAAGGAATCCCAATGAAAACACTTATGACCAAACCACTAATCGCTCTGATGGCGCTGGCATTATGCCTTGCCGCCGTTGCGCAAAACCAACCGGCGCCCAGCCGGGAGCAAGAGCAGCCGGACAACGGACAGCCAGATCCAGCGGAGCTCGCGAGACAATTCCTGCAGCAAAATGCCGGAACGAACGGCGAGGCCGCTGCGGAACAGCAGCAGGTCGTGGGCGAATTGCTCCAGCGTTTGATCGACGCCCAGGACGCGCTGAACGCCCAGAAGCAGGAAGGCGAGAACGAGAAGCCAGGTGATGCCAGGACACCGCGCCCGATTCGCGGCCAAGGCACGCGCGGCACGACCGGCTCGGGCACCAACGCGCAATCGCTTGCTTCCCTGCTCACCAATGCGCCCGCCAGCCACACTGCCAACGGCGGGAATGGCCTGCGCCTCAACTTCCGCAACGCATCGCTCAGCCTCGTCCTCGATTACTTGAGCGACGCCGCGGGCTTCGTCATCAGCGCCAACTCGAAGGTGGATTTGCAGGGCAAGGTCACAGTCTGGTCGAACCAGTTGGTGGATCGCAACGAAGCCATCCGGCTTCTGAACACGGCGCTGACTTCGAGCGGTTACGCCGCCACGGTCGAGGGCAACCTGCTGAACATCTATGTCGTGGATGCGACCAACACCGAGATCCTCGCCGGGGTGCGAGACAACGAGTACACCAACATTCCGCCAACGAAGGATTTGGTAACGCAGATCGTGTATGTTCACAACGTAGAGGCCGGCGCGTTGATCACCTCGTTGCAGCCGCTCATGCCGTCAGGCACTTCGATGAGCGCGAACCAGGGCGCGAACGCCATTGTCATCACCGACACGAAGGCCAACA
>CAZNOE010000331.1:0-6655 GCA_964574525.1 uncultured Bifidobacteriaceae bacterium | reverse complement strand
TTGTGGCGATGGGTTCCTGTCCGAAGCGCGGTCTGCTCGCGGCAGGATACCGCGATGGCGAGGTGAAGCTCTGGGAAGTCGGGAGTTGGCGGGAAGTCGGGAGCTTCCAGGCGCATCCGAGCTTTACGTTTGGCCTGGCTTTTTCACCGGATGGCAATGTGCTGGTGACAGGTGGAAACGATCAAGTGATCAAGTTTTGGGACGTGACGAGCCTGACGAACGACCTGTCTGCGGCAGAGCCCCGTGAGCCGACCAAGAGACCCAGAGGCCACCCTGCGATGGAGTTGCCGGGTCGTTTGCCACCCGAAGGCGGTCCCCAACCGATCAAGAGACTGAGAGGCCATCATGCGATGATTCACGGTCTCAGTTTCGCACCGGATGGCCGATCGTTCGTCTCCGCGAGCAAGGATGGCACCGCGAAATTCTGGAACCCCTTTCAGGCTGAGGAGTCGGACAGCCTTCCAAACAGCAAGCGGCTCGCCTGGTTTTCCCCTGACGGCGCGCGGATGATCACTTTGAACCACGATGGCCGCTTGCACCGTTGGGATACCCGCAACCGGGAGGACATCGGCATGATCGGTCCGGATCTGCACGATCCTCGAGTCAAAGGATGGACGATCTCGGATGACGGCGAAAGGCTGGCGCTCGGCCGGGAAGACGGAGAGATCGAAGTTTGGAACCTCAAAATTGGTAAACTGGACAAGTCCTTCCCACACGCCAGCACCAAGATCGGTCGTCTGGCCTTTATCGGTCGTCTGGCCTTTAGTCGAGATGCCATCTTGCTCGCGGCGGCGAGCGAACGGCCTGCCGGAGCGGACGGAGCGGCCGATCATGCCACGCTCCGCATTTGGGATACCGCTTCCGGCGCCATTGCGGGCACGTACACCAACGCTTTTGGGCCGCTGGCGTTCTCCTCCGACAGACGCCGCCTGGTTTCGACGCGATTGGATGGGAGCGTGGTCGTCTGGGACCTCGGCAGCGGCCGCTCCTTCGCTGAGATCGAAGAGAATTTTACCTGGATCGGAGCGTTGGCCCTGTCCCCCGATGACCGCCTGCTGGCGACCGGCAGCGAAGAACCGGTGGTGAACCTCTGCGACCTGGTCACTGGAAAAAGAATCGATTCCTTGAAAGGCAGCCGCATGTGCATCGACGTTGTGGCGTTCGCTCCCGATGCCAGGACCATTGCGACCCGGACGGTGGACAGCGCCATGAAATTCTGGAATGTGGCTACCGGCAAAGAGATCTTCACCCTCGGCCCGCTCGACCCCGTTCATTCCTTCCTGTTCTCGCCCAATGGCGAATACCTGGCGATTTCGAGGGGCTCCGGAAATCGCGGGGAACAGCGGATGGAGTTATGGCGCGCGCCGTCCTTCGAGGAAATCATTGCCGCCGAAAAGGGAAAGGCCAGCAAAAATGCAAACGGCAGCGAGTAAAGCGGTGCACTGACATTTGGAGCACATTCGTAAAGAGTTTTTGTTCCGCCCGGTCGCGATGGAGGCGCGCGGCATAACGCCGCAATGACATCGCCATGCTCGCGTCCCATTTTCATGCCCGCGCAGACCTCCAGAATCCAGCGATCTGACCTTGCGGAATTTCCCGCTCTACGGCCAATTCCCACGGAGCGCACTCTCCCTCGCTCGCTCAAAAAATATTTCAAAACCGCTGGCGTGATTGGGCGGCGGAAAACGCCTTGGATCGATGACACGACAAATCAGGCGCTCGGCGTCTGAAAACCAAAAACTCGAAAATTGCAACGTGCTTTACCTTATGATTAGTCGCAGGCTACAAGGCAAGGCATCAAACAACAACGTTTATGAGAAATCATACAGACATTTGCCGATTTAGAGTTCAAGCGTATCGCCATTCGACCGTGAATAGCGCTAGTCGAGAGGACGAGACTCGGGCCGGCAGAATGCGCCAAGGGAACATCGAGTCCCGTGACCTCAACTGCTCCAGAACCGAAGGGAAGAACGGCTTCACCTTAATAGAGTTACTGGTCGTCATCGCGATTATTGGTGTGCTGGCCTCACTGCTGTTGCCCGCGCTGGCCAGTGCGAAAGAGCGGGCCAAGCTGATCAAGTGCATCAGCAACCAGAAACAAATCGGCTTTGCTTTCCAACTTTATGTTGATGATAACGATGGGAGGTTTCCACCTCTCGCCCCTCCCCAGGTCTATGGGCACCGGTCATTCGAGTTTGGCGGTGGTGATCCAGATCCCGATTACCCGCAAGGACGGACGATGTTGGCGGCGACAAACCGTCCTCTATGGCGTTATGCCCAGAGCAAGCAGGTTTTTGAGTGCCCATCCGATCGTGGATTTGACATTCCAATCGGAATCCCGCCCAGCAAGAGCCTCTTTGGAAGCTGGGGGACGAGTTATAAATACAATTCTAATCCGTGGACAAAGACGAGACACGAGCTGGCAGACGAAATTGGGCTGGCGGGGAAACGAGGAAACTGGATCTTAGCACCTTCCCAGCATGTCCTGGTTCAAGATGTCCCGGCTCTGCCCTGGCAGGATGACGATGGCGTTTCCTGGTTTAATTCATGGCACTATCCCAGTGGGTCCGTCACAACTCGTGGTCTCAAAGACTTTTCCAAAAAGGCCGTTGCCCCGGTTCTGTTCGTCGATGGTCACGTAAAACACTTCAACCTGGCGAAACACTTTCGGGACAACTTGGACTTTCCGGCCGAACCCACCGCTGACCGGATCTGGTATAAAGCGAAAGAATGAAAAGAGAGCCTTGCAACCCGCCGGAGTTTCCGATCAACCGAATCGAGAGGGCGCGCGATTTCCAGAAAATCGTGAAGATTAACATTGCGATCACTCTCGTTGCCTTTTTCTGACATCCGCGGTTGCGGGAAGCGCGCTTGTGAAGTCCCTATCATAGTTTGGGGGAGGCCCCCATTGGAAGAAATCGTGCGGTGGAGGCGAAAGAGAAATCGGAGATCAAGCAGCCGTAAACAAGAGCCGGTTTGCTCCAAGACCAGTGTTCGACACTTTGAATCCGTCGGGACTGGCCGAACAGCCGCCCGCCCTGTAGCTCCGTCAGGAGCGACATCTTTGTAGCACCCATCGCGATTGATTTCTCCCAGCTCCGTAGGAGCGGTATCTTCCTCCTTCCACCCCATCAAGCTTTGATGCCGCTTCTACGGAGCTGCGCCAGATTCGTTTTCCCGCGTTGCTACTGATATTCCGTTCCTGACGGAGCTTGCCGCATCAACTCTGCGGACCGTTTCCCTGCTCCGCTCTCCGCAAAAAGTATTTTCAAACCCGTGGCGTGATTGGGCGGCGGAAAACGCCTTGGACCGGTGACACGACCAATCAGGCGCTCGTCGCCTGGGGAAACACAAAAAAAGAAAAAGAAAGAAACACCAATGAAACCCACATCACTCCTGCTGACTTGTTTAATCGAACTCGCTGCGATCCATTCCACCAACGCCCAGCTCATCATCAACGGAGGTTTTGAGACCCCGGATACGACCAGCTATACCCTGATCTATCCCGGCCAAAACACCATTGCTCCCTGGGTCGTCGGCCTGCACAGCGTGGATGTGGGCGACGCCGCTCTCAACGGCTTCATCTCCGGCCCGGCATTCGAGGGAGCGCAGATGCTCGACCTCAATGGCCTCGGGCGGGGCCGACTCACACAAGCCTTCGCAACCACTCCCGGCTTGCTCTACACAGTCACCTTTGCCTACGCCAACAACTACTACAACTCCTTTACTGCTGCGTCGGCCACCGTTCGCCTCTTCGACGGTTTGGGAGATCGACTGAATCAGACAATCACTCACACCGGCTCCGTCGCCGGTAACCTGAATTGGACTGTCTTCAATGGGCAGTTTACCGCGCTTCAGAACACCACAAGTTTGGAGTTTACTTCATTGACCGATACGGATGGCTACAGTGGCGGCATCATGCTTGATGCTGTCCAGGTGGTTGAAGGCGCCTCGGCCGACGTGATCACCGACTGGAACGACACGGCCATCAAAGTCTTCAAAGCTGCCGGAGTCGGCGGGGTGGCTCCGACGCGCCACCTCGCGCTCGTGCATGTCGCGCAGTTCGATGCGGTCAACGCCGTGACCGGCGGCTACACGCCGTATCTCACCAGGCTTGCCGCGCCGGGCGCGTCCGCCGAGGCTGCCGCGGCCCAGGCCGCTTACACCGTGCTCAAGGCGCTGTTTCCCACCAACACTTTGGCCGACCCGGCTCTGGCGGCATCGCTGGCGACCGTGCCGGACGGAGCGGCGAAAACGAGCGGCATCGCGCTCGGCAACGCGACGGCGACCGCGTTGCTCGCCGTGCGGGCCGGCGATGGCTTCAACGCCTCCGTGAACTACACCCCGCTCGCCCCAGGTCCGGGTGCCTGGCAGCCGGCGACCAATTCACCGATCGTCTTGCCGCAATGGCGCTATGTGAATCCGTGGACGATGAAAGGCTCATCGCAGTTCCGAGCCGGCCCGCCACCCGCCCTCAACAGCGCGACGTACACCGCAGACTTCAACGAGATCAAAGCGCTCGGCGCCACCGACAGCGCCACGCGCACGACCAATCAAACCGACATCGCGCTCTTTCACGTCGAGGTGCAATTCTACCTGGGCTGCTACGCGGCGCGGGCGGCACTGGCCACACGGCCATTACCGTTGGTGCAAAGTGCGAGACTGTTCGCGCTGCTGAACCTGGCGTGCGCTGACGCCGCCATCACCGAATGGGATACCAAATACACTTACAACTTCTGGCGTCCGCAGACGGCCATCCGCAACGCGGACACGGATGGCAACCCGGACACCGGCGGCGATCCCAACTGGACTTCGCTCCGTCCTTCGCCCAATCACCCTGAGTATGCCGGCGCCGCCCCGATTATCATGACCGCCGCGACCGAAGTGCTGGCCGATGTGTTCGGTGACGAGACCACTTTCACCTTCGAGTCACCCACGTTGCCGGGCAAGCCGCGCACGTTCGCGCGGTTCAGCGACCTCTCGGCTGATACCGTCAACGCGCGAGTCTATATCGGCTTTCATTTCCGCAATTCGAGCCTGGTGGGCGCGGCGCGAGGACGGGAGATCGCGCAGCAAGCTCTCCGCAATTTTCTCCTGCCCGTGCCCAACGCCGTCAGCGGCCAAGCGCTGACGAACGGCGCATTTCAACTAAACCTGCTGACCGTCGGCGCGCGGCCCTACGTGATCGAAACGTCGAGCGACCTCACAAGCTGGACGCCGTGGAAAACCAACCTCACCGGCCTAGTGAACGAAACCGATCCCGACGCATCGTCCGCGAACCGGAAATTCTATCGCGCCGTGGACCGATAAGATCGTCGCTCGTGTGAGCGCTGTTGGGCTTGGGCGGTTGCACCGTGTGTCCGCCCAAGCCCTTCGCACCGGTCTGAAAACGGCCGCCATGCAACCGCCGATGGACGCAGATGAAAGCAGAGGCAGAGAGTTCCACAAACAAGAAGCTGCACCGGACAGGTGAAGCGCTCGCACTCACCCCGCATGTTCACCCTTCTCCTCTCAAAAACTATTTCAAAACCCGTGGCGTGATTCGGCGGCGGAAAACGCCTTGGACCGGTGACACGACAAATCAGGCGGAGCGAGCCAGGACAAACCGCGGAACACACAACGATATTTATGAAAACAATCCACACGGCCAGGCCGGACTTCAATCATGGCGCGCATTGGGACCATGAACCGGCGCCTGACCTGCGTCGGAGACGCGGTGGGAAAAATGCAGGCGAAACACTCTACAACGGAATGACGGCATGACGGAATTGGAATTCCGTCTTCAACCCAGCCTTTTACATGCCTACAAAAAGTCTCGCTCCAGAATCTGCGTCAGCTTGTGGACCGCCAGCATCAATTCACTGCGGCACTCGGCGGTTTCGTCGTCGTCGCTCGCCAGATCAAGCGGCTGCGACATGATCGCCGAGTAGCGGCGATTCAAAGGCATTCGCTCATCGGTGTGGCCTAATTGCCGAACCAGATCGCGCACTCGATCCGCACAGCCTCGCGCTTCGCCGATAGCTTTTAGTGCAGCGTCACTGGTGGTTTTACCCGCTTGAACGCGTTGGAGCAGCCGGCACTCGAATGCGCGGCAACGATTCGGGCGATCAGCGTAAATGCGACACCATTTCCTGTCGAAGCAGGCGCAGGGTTGATTGAAACATTGCTTTCGACCTTTGGGGAACAGCTCCATGCCGAGCGCCGTCAGACGCTGGGCATCGTCGCGTGGTTGTAGTTCGACATCACCAAACAACACGCCATTGCAGCACATCCCGCAGGCGGGGCAAAGTTGCGCGACCGCGTCCGCATTTGCCGGGCCGGCTTTGTTCATCTTCTAGTCTCCAGCGAAAAGGACGGTTGGAAAAACATTTCGCGTCAGCCCTGCCCATAAACCCACACTGGGAGCGCGGCATTTATGCCGCTTCACTGATCTCATCCCAGCGGACGTTGAAGCGGCATAAATGCCGCGTTCCTACAGCGGCGCAAAACTAGATGTTCTCCAATTTCCCCGTGCTGTCGCCGACGCGTTCGGCAGAAACACCCATGCGTTCGAGCATCGCCAGATACAGATTCGTCATTGGCGTCTCGCGCCCGTAACGAACATGGCGGCCTGCCTGTAATGTGCCACCCCCGCGTCCAGCGAGCAGAATCGGCA